>QZIP01000052.1 GCA_003599595.1 Candidatus Parcubacteria bacterium | reverse complement strand
CTGAAAATCTAAAATCTGATGAGCCTTATAATATTTATATCCGTTTTCACCAATTTTAAAGGGCGGAAGAATTCCCTCTCTTCCATACCAAACAACAGTCCTCTTTGTTGTCCTGGCAAGCTTTGCAAATTCCCCAGCAGTTAATAACTTCTCTTCCATATTGCTTATTGACTAGAACGTTACGTTATAGTCTATATTATACATCTTATCTTATTTTAAATCAAACTATGAATAGTATAGTGTTAAAGGGAGCAAAAGAGAATAATCTAAAAAATATTGACCTTGAAATCCCAAGAAACAAGGTGGTTTGTTTTGTGGGTGTCTCAGGCTCTGGCAAATCAACAATAGCCTTTGACATTATTGCAAAAGAAGGGGAGAGGCAGTATTTTGAATCCTTACCCTCCTACGCAAGACGATATCTTCAAAAAAGCAACAGACCAAATGTAGATGAAATAAAAGGAATCTCAGCCTCTATCATCATAAGTCAAGATAGAGTTAGAAATAATCCCAGGTCAACTGTAGGCACATTAACAGAAGCCTACACCTACCTTAGACTTCTGTACTCCAGAGTCGGTCTCCCATCCCAAGACTCTTCCTATTATTCATTCAACCATCCCTATGGCGCCTGCCCCAAATGCAAAGGCTTAGGAAAATCAGTGGAGGTAAACATTAATAAAATCATTGACAAAGAAAAAAGCCTTAATCAAGGAGCATTAATACCCAGTGAATGGTATGTAGGCGGCCGTCAATGGAGCATCATTAAGGCAACAAGATATTTTGATATGGATAAAAGTATCAAGGACTTTAAAGAAGAAGAACTTAACAAGCTCCTCTTTGCCCCTCCTAAAATACTTGAAGACAACAGTGAGTACATTGTTAACAGGTGGACTTTTCAAGGAGTAGTATATAGAATAACTCATAGAAATACTAAAGTACACCGGGGTCCTTCTGAGTCTGACATGTATTATTTTGACTTCATTGATTGCCCGGAATGTCTTGGAGCAAGACTTAATAAACAAGCGTTAGCAGTAAAAATAAATGGCAAAAACATAGGAGAAGTTGCAAATATATCTTTATATAATTGTCTAAACTTTATTCAGAACGTTAATCACATAAATGCCAATGTAATTAAACCCAGACTTGAAGAACAACTTAAAAGTCTAATAAATGTTGGGGTAGGGTACCTATCTTTAAATAGATCATCAGATACTCTATCTGGTGGAGAAGCACAAAGAGTAAAAATGGCAAGACAGCTGGGGTCTGACCTGGTTGAAACTGTTTATGTCTTAGATGAACCGACAGCCGGTCTTCACCCCCGCGACGTTAACAATGTCCTCAAAAATTTATCCAAACTCAAAGCAAACAACAACACGGTAATAGTAGTAGAACACGATGAAACAATAATTAAAGGCGCAGATCACATCGTTGAAGTTGGCCCTGGTGGGGGAAAAAATGGCGGACAAATAGTCGCCACTGGAAATATCGGTCAAATATTGAACAGCCCTAATTCAATAACAGCAAAATACTTAATCAAGAAAGTCAATTCTTCTTTAAAAGAATATAGAAAGTCCAAAGGATACTTAGAAATTATTCAGGTAAAACGTCATAACCTTAAAAATCTCAACATTAAACTTCCTACCCATGTCTTAATTGCTTTAACAGGCGTTTCAGGATCAGGCAAAAGCTCCTTGGTAGAGGAAATAGAGGCCCAACACCCCGGCAAAGTTCTCCTCATTGATCAAGATCAGATTGGAACCAATAAAAGAGGCTGTATTGCAACTTATGTTGGAGCGTTTAACGAAATCAGACAAATATTTGCAAAGGAAAATAATATGCATCCAAGTCTTTTTAGTTTTAACTCAAACGGCGGCTGTATTGAATGTAAAGGCTTAGGATTTATTGAAATGGATATGAATTTTCTGGGAGATGTAAAGATCACATGCGAGAACTGCAATGGAACTAGGTATAAAGAAAAAGTCCTGCGCTATAAATATAAAGACAAAAACGTTGCAGAAGTTTTAACAATGACCGCAGCAGAAATAAAAGATTTTTTTGAAAGTGAAGAAATTAAAAAAAGAATGAATCTATTAATTGATGTTGGATTAGACTATGTAGAAATGGGGCAGACATTAGACACTCTCTCAGGCGGTGAATCACAAAGGCTAAAGCTTGCAAGCCGCCTCCAAAACAAAGGAGAATTTTATATCTTAGATGAACCTACATCAGGCCTCCATTTTGCAGATATAGAAAAGCTAATGAAGCTTCTCAATAGGCTTATAGACAACGGCAACACAGTACTCGTAATAGAACATAATCTAAGTATCATCCAGCAGGCAGATTGGATAATAGACCTGGGACCAGAAGGTGGAGAACAAGGCGGCCAAATTATCTTCCAAGGATCACCAAAAGAATTAATCAAATGCACAAACTCATACACGGGAAAATACTTAAAAGAATATGGAAATCAATTTTAAGCAATTAATACCAGGAAATCCTGGCACAAGTTTTATCGTTGCTCTGCTTTACGCACTCCAACAAAAATATAAAGAAAAAATAACAAATGAAGATCAATTATCTATATTTTCTGAAGGTATCGTAAAATCAAGAAATGTATTCTTTAGTGGAATTATCAATGAAATTGCAAAAAACTACAATCATAAAATAACAATCCTTAGCAACAACACATATCTTTTAAATTTAGCAGATGAAGAAATAAATAAAAATCAGGTAGATATTAAATTTAGCAGACTCCAATGGGATGAATCTATCAAATTGATCCGGGAATACAAATACTTAATCTTCTCTGTAGATATCTATTATTTTAGAAAATACCACGATTATCATTATGTATGTATTTCAAAACAATATAATAATTTCCAAATATTTGAACCAAAATCAGGAAATGTTGAAATAATAAATAAATATCAAGCTCAAAAGCTTATACAATCTTTAACATCGGGCTTAAAAGATGTTCTTATTTGTTTCGCAATTCAATAATAAATATATTCACAAATAAAGACTCAGATCTGATAAACTCTTCTTGCATCTTGAATCACATTTCTGTCATGCTCATAAATAATTAAACCTTCTCTATTCTTATTAATTTTTTTAATTTGTCCAAAAAATGGAAGACAAATTTGTGTCCTTCCTAATAAAACATCAAACTTATTTCCTTTAGTTAATCTTCCGCTTGCATTCACAAAACAAATCGCCATCTCACTTTCAAAACTTCTCGCCTCACAAAGTGCATCTACAACTTTCATCTCCGATACAATTTTATATTTACTGTAATCTAAGTTATGATCAAGATAATCATCAGACCTTTTTGACCAAAAAGAAGGAACAAAAACTATCTCTGCTCCCTTTTTTCTTAATACTTTAATAAATTCTGGATAAAATAAATCCCTACAAATAATCACACCCATTTTTATGCCACACAACTCAAAAGATAAAGGCAAATATTTCCCTGGGATCAATTTTTCTCTTTCAAATCCATAGGGGACAAGACGCTGCTTCCTATATTTATAAACGATTTCACCTTTATCAGTTATTACCGAACAAATATTAAAATACTCCCTCCCTATCTTCTCAACAAACGACCCAGCAATGATATTAATTTTATGTGTTTCCGCTTTCTCACATAACCAATTAATAATCTCAGGTGTTTCCCTTTCTACTATTTTCCTAATCTCTTTCTCTTTATAATAATCCAAAGGCCCAAACCAAAAATCTTCCGGGAAAACCACAACATCACATCCCTTTTCTTTTGCAAGCGCAATCATTCGATCCGCCCTTTTACTTGTATGCAAAAACTCCTTATCAATCTCTACCCAAAACTGTATCAACGCTATTTTTATACTCATCAGAGATATTGTAGAATATTAAAAATATAATGCAACCTCATACCGATTTACCAAATTCAAAGACAAAGAAACAATTCACAACCTATTGAAAAGATTATAAAGAATTTAGTATAATATAGATTGTTATGGATTTATCATTTTTATTTACAAAGCCGGTTTCTGCGGCAATCGGCCTATCTATTATTTCCATTATTTACGGTCTAATTCTCACATCTAGAGTCCTTTCTCACCCCCGCGGTGACAAAAAAATGAATGATATAGCAGATGCAATCCAGGAAGGAGCAACTGCTTATCTTATAAGACAATACAAGGTAGTTGCTGTCATCGGAGTCATTATATTTGCCCTTCTTTATGCCACTCTTGGCTTAATAAGCGCAATTGGATTTGCAATTGGAGCAATCTTTTCTACAATCGCAGGAGTAATTGGTATGAGCGTAGCCGTAAGAAGCAATATCAGAACAGCTCAGGCAGCAAAAAAAGGATTAGCGCAAGCTTTTAATCTTGCTTTTCAGGGTGGAGCAGTAACAGGTATGATGGTTGCCGGTCTTGCCCTTCTTTCTGTAAGCGGACTTTTTTTTGTCCTCCTAAGACTTAATCAGGGTGTAGTAACCAATCTTGAACCTCTTATTGCCCTTGGTTTTGGTGGTTCCTTAATATCTGTCTTTGCAAGACTTGGTGGAGGAATTTATACAAAAAGCGCAGATGTAGGAACAGATATGGTTGGAAAAATTGAAAAAGGAATACCAGAAGATGATCCGCGTAACCCTGGAGTAATTGCAGACCTAGTTGGAGACAATGTAGGAGATGATGCCGGGATGGCAGCAGATCTCTTTGAAACCTATGTCATTACAGCGGTTGCAGCAATGATTCTAGGAAGTCTTACATTTGTCAATAATCAGTCAGTCTTTTTCTATCCTCTACTTTTAGGAGGTGTATCTATTATTGCCAGCATTATTGGATCACTCTTTGTAAGACTTTCTGGAGAAAGCATTATGAGAGCCCTTTATCAAGGACTTGGCATAGCTTCAGTTCTTGCCCTAATTGGATTTTATTTTGTTACAGTAAATCTTTTTCCGGAAGGACTTGGAAGTATTTCCAGTCTAAACCTTTTTTACAGTTCTATTATTGGAATCATTGTAACTATAGGTATGGTAATCATTACTGAATTCTTCACATCCAAAAAGTTTGGAGCAGTTAAGAGAATCGCTGAAGCATCAAGCACAGGACACGGGACAAATGTTATTGCAGGACTTGCTGTATCTATGAAATCAACATTTGCCCCAATTATTTTAATTTCTGCTGCAATTTTGGTTGCCCATAGTTTTGCAGGACTTTACGGCATAGCCATAGCTGCAATGAGCATGTTGTCTCTCACTGGAATAATTGTTGCAATTGACGCCTTTGGTCCGATCACAGACAACGCAGGAGGAATTGCGGAAATGTCAGGATTACCTGAAAAAGTTAGAAACGTCACTGATCCGCTTGATGCAGTTGGCAATACAACCAAAGCTGTCACAAAAGCTTATGCTATTGGCTCAGCAGGACTTGCCGCTCTAGTTTTATTTGCAAGCTACGTTCAAGAATTAGCCAAATCTGCAGAAGGAATAAATGAAGCCACTTTTTCACTCTCAGACCCAAACGTTCTTGTTGGTCTATTCATAGGCGGAGCACTTCCATATCTCTTTGGAGCGCTTGCCATGGAAGCAGTAGGAAAAGCATCTATGTCTATAGTAAATGAAATCAGACGTCAATTTAGAGAAATAAAAGGCATAATGACAGGCAAAGCAAAACCTGAGTACGCAAAAGCCGTAGACATTGTCACAAGCGCCGCAATTAAGGAGATGATTGTTCCAACTCTCATCCCGGTTCTTGCTCCAGTTATTGTAGGATTCACACTTGGACCAAAAGCGCTAGGTGGACTTTTGGTTGGAACCATTGTTACAGGACTTTTTGTTGCAATCTCAATGACTACGGGAGGCGCCGCTTGGGACAATGCTAAAAAATACATAGAGGAAGGACATCTTGGAGGAAAAGGCGGATTTGCTCATCAAAGTGCAGTAACAGGAGACACTGTTGGAGACCCATATAAAGATACTGCAGGACCAGCAATAAATCCTATGATAAAAGTCATAAATATAGTCGCGCTCTTAATTGCTTCATTTATTATTTAGTGCAAGAATTTATTAGCCATTAATAAAGCAAATTAAAAGTTCAAAGTGCAAAGTTGAAAGTTGAAGTTAGAAGTTAAAAGTTTAAAGAAACAAATTTTTAATTTTGAATTGTAATTTTGAACTGATCTCTTATGGAATCCAACAACAACAATATCGGAAAAATTCAACCAGTTGAAATAACTACGGAAATGAAGAAAAGCTACCTGGATTATGCCATGAGCGTAATTGTAGCCCGTGCATTGCCTGACGTCCGCGATGGCTTAAAACCAGTCCACAGACGTATACTTTTTGCAATGCATGAAATGGGACTAGCTCCTTCTTCCAAGTTTATTAAATCAGCAAAGATTGTTGGAGAAACTATGGGAAAATACCATCCCCACGGAAATATGCCCATTTATGACGCATTAGTAAGACTTGCTCAAGACTTTTCAATGAGATATCCTCTTATACACGGACAAGGAAATTTTGGCTCTATGGATGGAGACCCACCTGCAGCTGACCGCTACACAGAGGCAAAACTTTTCCCTTTAGCAATGGAAATGCTTTTTGACATAGCCAAAGAAACTGTAGACTTTATACCTACCTATGACGGAACTGAAGATGAACCTGTCTTTCTCCCAGCAAAACTTCCAAATTTATTACTTATGGGATCTGAAGGAATTGCCGTAGGCATGGCAACCAAAATCCCCCCTCACAACTTAACAGAAGTAATTGATGCAGTCTGCTTCTCCTTAAAAAAAGCAGGGAAAGCGCAAAAAAAAGAACTAGATGGAGAAGTTGAAACACAAGAAATCCTAGACTCAAAGGATCATCAAAAAAAACCTTTTCCATTTGTCTTTGATACCTCTGTAGATGATCTTCTGGAATACATAAAAGGTCCAGACTTTCCAACAGGAGGAGCAATCTATGACATACAAGAGATTAAAAATGTTTATAGAACCGGCAGGGGCAAAATAATAATCAGAGGAATAGCAGAAATTGAAGATATTGGTCAGGGGAAAAGCGCCATCATTATTAGAGAACTACCATATCAGGTTAATAAAGCCGCACTAGTTGCAAAAATTGCAGAACTTGCAAAAGACAAAAAGCTTGAGGGAATATCAGATCTTAGAGATGAATCTGACAGACATGGAATAAGGGTAGTAATAGAGCTAAAAAGGGATGTTGCTCCAAGAAAAATTCTCAATAATCTTTATAAACAAACATATCTACAAACAGTTTTCCCGGCTAATTTTGTTGCCCTTGTAGACAATATACCAAGAACAATAAATCTAAAAGTAATAATAGAAGAATACATAAAACACAGGTTTTCAGTTATTACAAGAAGAACAGAATTTGAACTAAAGGAAGCCAGAGCCAGACTCCACATCCTAGACGGATTACTGATCGCTGTAAAAAACATAGATGAAGTAATTAAAATCATTAAAACCTCCAAGAGTGCGGATGATGCAAAGAAAAACCTTATGGAACGCTTCAAACTCTCAGAGATCCAATCAACCGCAATTCTTGACATGCAATTAAGACGCCTTGCAGCACTTGAAAGGGAAAAAATTGAAGACGAATGGAAAATGATTAAAGAAACAATTGAATACCTTGAGTCAATTCTGGGAAATCCCCAGAAAATTATTGAAATTATCAATGAAGAATCTTTAAAAATTAAGGAAAAATATCAAGATCCTAGAAAAACGCGGGTTTACAAATCAAAAGTTGACGAATTTTCAGAAGAAGATCTTATCCAAAATGAACCAACAGTTATAACTATTACAAAAACCGGCTACATTAAAAGACAAGGCGCTTCAAGTTTCAAACTCCAACATAGAGGAGGAAAAGGAATAAATGGAATGACTACAAAAGAAGATGACACAATTGACAGAGTCTTATATTCCCAAACCCACGATTCAATTCTTTTCTATACCAACTTAGGAAAAGTTTATCAAACAAGAGTTTATGAGATCCCGGAAGGTTCAAGGATTTCAAAAGGTCAAGCAATCGTAAATCTAATTGATATGGAACAAGGAGAAACCATCAGCTCCATTCTTTCTTATAATCCAAAAGAGAAAGAAAGCAATAAATATGTACTCATGTCCACAAATAAAGGCGTAGTTAAAAAAACTGCAATAGATGAATTTAAAAACATTAGGAAGAGTGGAATAGTAGCTATAAAACTTGACAAAAATGATAGTCTTTGCTGGGTAAGCCTCACAACAGGAAATGATGATGTGCTACTAGTTACCAAAGATGGAAAAGTTATTTGCTTCTCAGAAAAACAAGTAAGATCCACAGGCAGAGCTTCAATGGGCGTCAGAGGCATCAAACTTTCAAAAGATGATGAAGTTGTCAACGTAGATGTTGTTTCAAGTCCAAAGGGAAAAAATGTCCTTGTCTTGACAGAAAGAGGAATTGGCAAAAAAACTAAAGTAGAATCTATTAGAAATCAAAATAGAGGAGGACAAGGAGTTAGGGTTGCCAGTATAAATCCAAAGACTGGAAAAATTGTTTATGCAACAGTAGAACCGGAGAAATGCAAAGAAATAATCATCACATCAGAAAAAGGACAAGTAGTAAGAATAGAGTCAAAATATATTCCCACGCTCTCCAGAAATGCCCAAGGAGTAATCCTAATGCGCTTTTCAAAAGCAAGTGACAAAGTATCCTCCGCAACCTGCATAGAAGAAGAATAGCACCAATTAGTCTCATAAGTTTTTCGCTTTGCGCTTTTAGTTTTTAGCTTCTTATAGTATACTTGTTCATATGATTATTAATGGCAAAATAATAGCTGAAACAATATTCAATGACATCAAAAAAGATGTTGAAAGCCTAAAAAGAAAAGGAGTCGTTCCCAAAATTGTCATAATCTCAGTTGGTAAAGATGATACCTGGAAAACATATGTAAAAATAAAAAGTAAAAGAGCAAAAGAATTAAACATTGAACTTGAGCATATAAATATTGATAACAACCAAGAGAAACTTCTTGAGACAATCCAATGGATAAACACCAGAGATAATATTCAAGGCTTCATAGTTCAAAGACCCTTACCGGAAAATATTAATAAAGAAATAATCACCAATGAAATTGACCCAAAAAAAGACATTGACGGTTTTAGAAAAGACTCAAAATTCGAATCAACTGTTTGGCTTGCAGTCAAAACTATTCTTGTGAAGATCCACAAGCATAAACACCTTCCAGGTGACCGGATGGACTCCGGGAAGGTGGAGATGGAATTTGAGGAGTGGCTTAAAATAAAAAACATTGTTGTTGTTGGTAAAGGAGAAACAGCGGGAAAACCAACAATTGAAGGATTAAAAAAACTTGGAATCAATCCCAACATCATAGACTCAAAAACTCAAAACAGAAAAGAAATCTTCAAAAATGCCGACATAATAATCAGCGCCGCTGGGAAAAGTAGAGCAGTAGAAGCAAAGGATTTAAAACAAGGAGTAATACTCATAGGAATAGGCATGCATAAAGAAAATAATGAAATCATTGGAGATTACAATGAAGAAGAAATAAAAAATATCGCCTCCTATTACACAACCACACCTGGTGGAATTGGCCCCCTTAATCTTGCATATTTATTTAAAAACCTCATCCAATCAGCAAAAACAATACAATAAAATATATTTTTTCTTTCTTTTCCCTTACATTATTATTCTTATATATTAAATTTCAAAGTATATGTTAAAATTATGGGAGAAAACATTAAAGACTTCGGTTTTGAAACTGAAAAAAATCTTGAAGATGCATCGGTAGAAGTTGCTCAAGGTTATATATTTGATATAATTTCTGACAATAAAGGTCTTTCTCTCAAAAAAGACACAGAATGGCAAAATTTAGCGGAAAAATATCCACCATTTACATATAAGATACTTACATTAAGAAGAATTTTTAAAAAAGCAAATCAATTAAAAGAAGTTATTTCTTTTAAAGAAAAAGCAGAATATGAAAGACATTTTTCCAATTTTCCAATGGATACTGCAATGATCCTAACAGATATTCTTCTATCACGGGTAATAAAGGAAGATGGAACCCCAAAAACAAAAGAAGAATGTGAGCAAGAAGCTCAGGAAATAATAGCAAATCTTTTATTGAGTATAAAAAGCAGGAATCTAACACAGGAAACAATTACTCTTGTTGATACTATTAAACTTGCTCTAGAAGGAAAGCTTAACATTGAAGTAACTCAACCCACAACCCAAAACCCCACCTACAAAAATATATAAACACGGCCAATAATAGATTCTGATATAATTTATACTATGAATCTTATTGAAAGAAATATAAAACTACTTGCGTGGTTTAATTTTTTTACTGATTTCAAACTATATGCTCCTGTTGCAATTATTTATTTTTCAAATGTTACGGGCTCTTTTGCTTTTGGAATGGCTATCTTCTCAATAACCACAATTTCATCAGCAATCTTCGAATTACCTACAGGAATTTTTTCTGACAAAATTGGCAGAAAAAATACAATTATTTTAGGAGCAGCATCAAGTGTTGTTTCCGCAGTTTTTTATGCAATTGGAATATCTTTTTGGATTCTTGCCATAGGCTCATTTTTTCAAGGTTTAGCAAGGTCCTTTTACAGCGGTAACAATGACGCACTTCTTTATGACTCCCTTCATGAGAGCAACCGGCAGCACAAATACCATGAATATCTTGGAAAACTTTCAGCTATGTTTCAAATTGCACTTGGAACTTCTGCGCTACTAGGAAGCGTAATGGCCGCAATTTCCTTTGCGCTCGTTATGTGGTTAACAGTTGTTTCACAATTCGTAAGCTTTGTTATAAGCTTAAAAATTATTGAACCTCAAAAACACTCAAAACAGTCTGAAAACATTTACTCCCACCTAAAAATTGCCATAAAAGAATTTAAAACAAACAAAAAACTTAAATTGCTCAGTATCTCATCAATACTATCTGAAGGTTTTGGTGAAGCAGGATTTTTATTTAGATCAGCATTTTTTAATACTCTTTGGCCGCTTTGGGCAGTAGGCATTCCACAAATGATAAGCAATCTTGGAGCAACATTTGGATTTTTCTTTGCAGGAAGAGTAATAAATAAATATAAATCATTGAATGTCTTAATAACTGGAAATATCTACAGCAAGGCAACAAGTATTATTCCAACATTATTCCCTACATTTTTTTCACCAATTATTATGTCAACTTCTTCAATTTTTTATGGCTTAGGAAAAGTTGCAGAAAATTCGCTTTTGCAAAAAGAATTTACCACAGAACAAAGGGCAACAATGGGATCTCTAAATGCACTGGGCGGTGCAATATTTTTTGCAATTTTTTCTTTCTTTCTAGGCCTATTTGCAGACATAATAGGTCCAGCCAAAGCTCTTCTTATTACGTATTTATTATCATTACCAATATTACTCATCTATTGGAAATTACACAAACAAGATAAAAACTTAACAATTGCAAAAAATCACGCAAAACCAGTTCAACAAGGAATACTATGAAATTAAAGACAACAAAGAAAACTAAACCCGGTGTAATTAAATTCAAATCAAAAAAGATTTACCGCTTATATTTAAGATTCACCTTAATAACAATCGGTGGACTAATCATAATTGTAAGCCTTTTAATTGCATTTGAATCTTTTCAGAATATTAAAAATTACATTAACAACCTTACCAAAACACAGGTTATTGAAATAGAGCATCAAATTATTCCCACACCCACAATAACCATTCTCAAACCACAAATAAAAGTTTCATACAAATCTCAAAAAGCACCTCCCATCACTCCAGAACCTACAAAAGAGTGGGGTATAGCAAAACAAATTGGAGAGTACACCTGGACTATGAATGTTGGGGAAGATGAAAGGATGGCAACACCACAAGAAATTTTCCAAGCCTTAAACGATTACCGGCAAAGACACACAGGACACTCCCTTAACTGGGATGACAAACTTGCCCAATATGCTCAAGATCGGGCAAACTACTTTATTTATATTGGAAAAACAGATGCTCATGCAGGCTTCAAAGACTACCTGGAAATCCAAGATGGTTTTATAAAGCTTGGCTTTGCAGGATTAGGAGAAAACTCCAGTTTTGGCTACAAACTTCTTGGAGTGCACCTTATAGAATGGGTCTTTGCAGGAGACAAACCGCACAATGACAATCAACTAAATCCTGAGTGGACAGAAGTTGGAATAGGAGTAAACAACACAGCAGTAGACATCATTTTTGCAAAAGAAAGACTATAGAAATTTTTATGAAAAAAAGGGTAATTTTTGTCATCTCTCTATTATTATTAATAATTATACTGTTGTTAATTATATTTAAAAACTTGTTTAATACTTCTTTTAATCCCAACAACATCCAAACCATCAATCCAATTTCAAAACCTAAAGAAAAAGCAATTAGGCCCATTACTATCGACTTAATATTTTCTTCAAAACATAATCTTCTAGAAAACCTAGACAAAGATAGAATCATAACCCTAATCGCAACCGGAGATATAATTCCAGCACGGACCGTTAACTATCAAACTATTGCAAAAAACAACTTTCTCTGGCCATATAAATTAACAGCAGACTTTCTAAAATCCGCAGACATAACTTTAATCAATCTAGAATCACCGCTTATTAATAATTGTCCAGTAACAAATGAAGGAATGGTATTTTGCGGCCATCAGAAAAATATTCATGGACTAAAATTTGCAGGAATTGATATTGCAAGCCTTGCAAATAACCACAGCACAAATTATGGTACGGAAGGAATTAATCAAACCATTCAAGTATTAAATAAGGCAAACATACTAACAACAGGAGTTAACGGCCCAGTCTATAAAGAAACCAGGAATACACGTTTTGCCTTCCTTGGCTACAACGATATCCCACCTCTTTCTGACTTCATTTCAATATCAGATGAAAAAAAAATAATAAAAGAGGTGAAAAATGCCAAAGAAAATTCAGATATTGTAGTAGTTTCTTTTCATTGGGGAGTAGAGTATGTATCCCAACCCAATGAAAGACAAAAAAAGTTAGCCCGCCTTGCTATTGACTCAGGAGCAGATTTAATAATTGGCAACCATCCTCACTGGATCCAACCAGTAGAAATATATAAAGATAAATTTATAGCTTACGCTCACGGAAACTTCATCTTTGATCAAATGTGGTCTGAAAAAACCAAGGAAGGAGTAGTGGGTAAATATACTTTTTACAATAAGCAATTAATAGATGTTGAATTTTTCCCTACCTATATAGTAGACTATGGTCAACCCCACTTTTTACAAGGAGATAGAAAAACCCAAATCTTAAACGGAATGAAACAAGAAAGCCAAATTTTATTTAACAGCAATTTTTGAAGTTTTAGTTTTAAAAATTTATAAATTAAAAATTGATTCCGATTTAATCGGAATTGATTTAAAATTAAAAATTTCAAATTTAAAATTAAACAATGACAAATCTAAGGTATTACAAAGGAGCCATCTGGACAAATCATGCACTTGAAAGACTTGACCAAAGAGGCCTAACCCAAGATCTTGCCGCCCAAGCCTTTAACCGGCCAGACAACTCAATCCAAGGTAAAAAACCAGGAACTATTGAGTTTCAAAAAAGAGTAGGAAAGTCTCTAATAACTATTATCTCTAAGAAAAATGAAAAGAATGAATGGATTATCCTCTCCTGCTGGATAGACCCGCCGCTTCCAGGGTCAATTGATATACTAAAACAAGAACAATACAAAAAATATCAAAAAGCTGGATTTTGGAAAAGACTCTTCATCTCCTTCAAAAACCAACTCGGCTTTTAATTCACAGACAGGGATATTCGCAGACAGGGATACTCCTTGTTACAAGAAGTATCCCTGCAAAGAACTCAAGCTCTAAAACGTTAGATTTAATATTTTCTATCTCCTATTTCCCTTATGAAATTTTTTATGTATATCTTTTAGCTGGGGATTGGTAACGTGAGTATAAATTTGAGTAGTTGAGATATTTTTATGCCCCAACATCTCCTGAACAGATCTTAAATCAGCGCCATTTGACAATAAGTCCGTTGCAAAAGAATGACGCAAGGTATGAGGACTTGCCTTTACAGGAATCTTGGATAGCTTAACATATTTTTCAACAATTCTCTCAACACTTCTTGCTGTAAGTCTCATTTTCTCCCCTGCAGAAGTTGCATCAATACCTTTTGAATAACGTATAAATAAAGGTTTAAAATCATCCCCGCGGATTGCCAAATATCTCTCTATCCAAAAAGCCGCACTATCAGACACAAAAACAATTCTTGCCCTTCCACCTTTACCAATCACTCCAAATTCCCGTGTTTCAAAATTTATCTGACTTCTATTTAACTTCACAAGCTCCGACACTCTAAGTCCTGTTGAAAATAAAGCCTCCAAAATTGCCCTATCCCTCAAACCTTTTTCATCTGAAACATCTACGGAATTAAAAAGCTCTCTCAAATGATTTTCCTCCAAAAATTTCAATGATTTTGACTCACCTTTTGGAAGATCAATCTTCTCTGGTGCAAGCACTTCATAATCATTTTTAACCAAGAATCTTAAAAAAGACCTTAAAGCAATTATGTGATAGCTCTGAGTAACTCTCTTCAAAGTCAAACCTTCATCATCCGATAACTGAGACAAATAAAGTCTATATCTTCTAATAGTGTCAATATCTAAATCCTTAATGTTTTTGTTTGAATAATTTGCCGCAAGCCAATTCACAAACCTCTGAAGATAAAATCTATAATTTCTAATAGTCAACTTGCTGTTATTTTTCTCAATCTCCAGATGCTCAAGAAACCGCACAATCAATAATCCGATATTCTCAATCATAGTATTTAAGTTCAAAGATCAAAGTGCAAATATCAAATCCAGGTTTAAAGTTCAAAAGTCTAACATCTTTTAGTTTTGATCTAGGCTTTGATTTTTGAATCCGATTGAATCGGATTTAATATTTGATCTTTGATCTAACATAAATTTATTACAATTTTATTCCTTGAAAATTTTTAACTAACCTAATTTCATTGTGCGACACAACTCACTCCCTGTCAATCATCAAATCCTTGACATTTGATTACCTTTTCCAATAAGCTATATATATGTTTGGTTCTAAAAAAACTGCAGTAGTTTATATCAAAGAAAAAACATTAAGAGTAGGCAATGTTTCATTGGGTAAGCCCAAAATTGAGAATGATCAAGACTATAGCTGGACAAGAGAAAATCTAGACACAATCATATCCCAAGCAATTAAAAACTGCAAAACAGACACCTTCCGTCTTCTTCTAGACGAAAGCGTTTGCCAAGTTGTCTACAATTCTCTTAATGAAGGAAACTTTGAAAAAGATAAAATCAAAGAAAAAATTGAAGAAATCACCGGACAAAAAATAGACAAAACTATATGGGGTTTTAAGTATGTCCAAATAGCAAAAGATATTCCAAAAGGAATCCAAAGCGTCATAATATCCCCTTCCTTCTTACAAAATGCATTTCCAGGATTTTCCAAAAGTAAAATTAAAATAGAGACAATAGAACCCTTATCTATTGCACTCGCAAGACTTTGTGCAGAAGAAAATTTTCCCTACATAATTATCCACAGCTCCTCACCCACTACTGTAATCTCAGCCATAAAAGATGTAGTACTGACCTCAAACACCTTTGAAGAAAAATTTAAAATAGATGATCTTAAAAAAATCTACAACTACACGAAAGAAAATTATATGACGCCTGGCAAAATTATCGTTTCTTCTTTTCCTGATATGTTAAACATAAATGATCTCAAAGTAGAAAATATGGAAATTGAAAATAAAGAAATGGATCCCTTGATAGGCATTGCTTTAAAAAAACCACGCAGGGTAGAGGAGGATATAATTTTAAATATTACTCTTTTTGAAAAAATGATAAGAAATAAAGAAGCAGGGGAGGAAAACAAAAAGGAAAATAAAGAAACTGAAAAGGCTGATAACCAAAAAGAACCAAAAAATATTACTGAAAAAGAGCCCATGCCTATAGAAGAACAAATCTTTGCAGAGCCCGAAAACAAAAGAAGTAAAATCCCAACTCTTTTATTTATATTATTTATCATAACTGTTATTAGTGGATTAGGATACTTTGCCTTCACAAAAACCACTTTAACAAAAAAACTTAATCAAATTTCAATCCCTATTATCTCCAAGCCCACACCCATCCCAACAAACACACCAGCACCCAAACCTTCACCAACACCCACAAAAATAAAAAATCTGGACAAAAAAGGGCTTAAAATTAAAATCTTAAACGGGAGCGGAATAAAAGGTTTAGCCTCAAAAGTAGCAGAATCCCTAATAGATCTTGATTATAATGAACCAGAAACCGGCAATGCTGACTCATATGATTTTGAGACAACAATCATTGAAGCAAAAGAATCTAAAGAAGATTATATAGAAATACTGCAAGAAGACCTGAAAGATTATTCAACTAACCCAGATATCAAACTCACACTAGATGAAGAAAATGATTTTGATATCCTCATCACCATTGGCAAAAACTAATCACCTTACGACATGATAATGTTTTAACAACGGGTAAAACAAAAACAGGATAACTATATAATGTGCGACATAAATAAACCCAGCTTAAAACTTAAATAATACATAAAACAAAAAATCAAATTCCCTAGAATTAATCTATTTTCTTCTTTAAAAGAAAAAATAATCCGAAAAAGATTATAAACAACTGTGGAATAATCCCCAAAAGAGATGATGTGTGACGGTGTACGTAGATATGAAAATCCCAAAAGTAACTAATGGGTGGAATTTCCAGTATAAATGGTAGATATAAAGAAAAACCCAAACCAAAATCAGGTAAAACCGCAAAAAAGAATCCCAAAAGTATTGGATAAAAAAATTTACTATTCTTCTTAAGAATCAAAAATAGTAAAAAAAGGGCTAAAAAAACATCACCAAAAACACCCACAAACGTTGTTGAATTCCAATCCTGCAAATTTACCACTGGCTGCCAATGAGGAATTGAATCCAATACAAAATGACTTGCAAATGAAACCGGAACAATATATTTACTTTTTTTTAACTTTCTTCCCAAAAAAGCACCCGCAACTAGATGAGCTGTAGCAACCATAACATAATAATTATATCACTTAAAACCATCTTAATTCATCGTACAATAGCCCTTCCAGGATGCGATTCTAGACCTATTTCTACACCAAGAGCACATATTGTATGTCTAACTTATATATTTATATTATATTGGAAATTAGAAATTGAAAATTACAAATTATCAACATATCCCATAGTAGAGTAGTATCTATAAATTTATATTTAATGTAATAAATAGGGTTTTTATTCCCTGTATAAAGTCATACATTCATAAAAAATAAATAAATTTTCAACCTTTACCCAAATACTGAACAAAAAGATACCAAGAGAAGACCCCTGCAGCCATGTCGTAAAAGTATTATTGTACGACATAAAATATAACATTCCTCCACCTTGCCATCAACTATAAAATCAACATTAAATTCACTTACAAAGATACGCATAAAAACCTCTATATACAACAGAAGAAGATGGAACCAGCATTCATCTTTATAAAAATTAGATTATAAATATACCAAACAAGACTGATAAAAGACATAAAAACACCCAATAAATAAGACAATAAGGATCCACTTCTGCTAGAAAAGATGGGATATATTAATTTAGCGTATTAAATCAGTCTAAACATCAATAATTAGCCTCACATATACAATAATTACATTCCAAATTTTCCTCATAGAAAAGAGATAGGTGAGGAATAGATAAAGAGTTTCGTATTTTTTTCGTATTTGAACAGATGAAATAGCCTCTGAGACAACCAAAGGAAAGAAAACGTACACCCTTAACTCACAATAGAAGCGTGAAAAGTCAACCAAAAATCACGTGAAACATTACATTATCCACATTTAGCAATAAACAACTATAAATGATAAATAATACTTATTATAGGACATCATCATCTTGACTATATCAAACTATATCATCGAATACTTCTTCCCAAAAATATTACCCCCTCTACTCCGCTCCTATCTATAATAAAAAAGTAATTTTTAACTTTTCATTTTGAATTTTGAATTGTGCTTAGATTCCCCATTTGGAAAATACAACAAGAAGCAAAATTGAGATAAAAGCAACCCAAACGTACTCCCACAAAATCCCTTTAAACAACCTTTTCTCAAACCAATTATGTGAAAGGCCAGAGAATACATAAAACATTCCTGTTAGAAAAATTGAGTATATCGTTGGATTAACAGGCCAGATCGTTAACACTATAGATAATTCTGAAAGCGCAAGAGATATTGAAGCAGAATAAACAACAATTTCCTTCAAATTTTGACTGCTTAAAGTGTAAGACCAAAAAGACTGAACATTTAAAAGAAAAGATATTGCAAATATTAATACTGTAATCATATAAAAAGGAGGATTAAAAGAAAAGATAATGTTTATAAGAAATAGCAATACAAGAATAGTAATAACAAAAGACACAATCCTTGCACTCCTTAATAAATTAATCGTTCTTATGCTTGAAATTGCAAATATATTTTGAGTTAAAAGCAGAGAATACAAACCAAAAGCATAAACTCCGGATATAATAAATCTTGATAAAAATCTTTCAGGAAATAACATATAAAAAAGACTAAAAGCAATCGTATAAAAGAAAGGAAGAATTAAAATCGGATAAAAAAAAGAGCCCCTAACATCTTTTCTTAAAATAACATATAAAAAAAGGTCGGTCAAAAAAGCCAAAATAACTCCCCATACAATACTACTCTTCAACGGTAAAAGCTGAGAAAAGAATAATGATATTGTTAAAAAAACAACTAATAAAACTAATTTCTGTCTCTTGTTAAATTCTAAAATATTAAACATTTATCTTCAATATAAAATTGATTTTCATCCAGCAATGATGCTTGATCTCAAAAAATTATACCTCTATATCCTTCAATAACTGATCTGGAATGTCAAAGTTTGAGTAAACTTTTTGTACATCATCTAAATCCTCAATCTTCTCCATTAAAGACAAAATTTTTTTCGCAAATTCTTTATCGCTTATGGGAATAGTGTTTTGAGACTTTCTTATAAGCTCTGCCTCCGGAACGTTCAGTCCTTGAACTACCAAAGCTTCTCTCACTCTATTTAAATCTACCGGGTCTGTATATACCAAAACTTGACTTCCTACATCCTCTAGATCTTCTGCTCCAGTGTCAAGAGCAATAAGAAAAATGTCATCAAAATTTTTTCCATCCTTATCAACAGTAACAAGACCTTTTTGAGAAAAAAGATAAGAAACAGATCCAGGAATCCCCAAACTTCCACCATTCTTATCAAGAACATTCTTTACTTCTGAAGTAGTTCTCAACCTATTATCTGTTACTGCCTCAATTATTAACGCAGTTCCACTAGGACCAAATCCTTCATATATAACCTCCTCAAACCCAACTCCCTTCTCACCAGTACCCTTACCTCTCTCAATTGCCCGGTTTATATTTTCTTTAGGCATATTAAGAGATCTTGCTTTATCAATCGCAAGTCTAAGCTTAAAGTTAGACTCT
Organism: Candidatus Parcubacteria bacterium; assembly: GCA_003599595.1. Classification (GTDB taxonomy): domain Bacteria; phylum Patescibacteriota; class Microgenomatia; order Levybacterales; family GWA1-39-11; genus SURF-62. The sequence continues at coordinate 8,329 of QZIP01000052.1, read as the reverse complement.
GGATCACCAACTCCTCCACCCTCTCTAACTGCAATACTAATAGCACGTGCCAGCTTTGTAAAAGCTTGACCACGTTTAATGTCTGCAACACCTTTTTGTCTTTTAATTTGTGCCCATTTAGAATGACCCGACATAAAAACAGCGTCTAACAACTAGCAATCAGCATCTAGTTAAAATATTAGTTAATTTTTAACCAAACGCTAGACGCTAACTAACTAAACGCTTAGACTTATTATACTTTATCCTCCTTGACTTTTTCAATAAGATTAACTAAAATATTAAGCTAATCTAAGATATCAATTGCTCATACATTAGTAACAAAATTTAAAGCTATAATGACTCCCCTAAAACAACTAGCTATAAAATACGCCTTAGTAAACAATTGGAAAGAAGCAGCCAATACTAATGATGAAATACTAAAAGAAAACCCCAATGACATAGACACTCTTAACAGATTAGGATTTGCATTAATCAAGCTTGAAAAATACACGAAGGCAAAAATAATTTACAAACGGGTAATGACCTTAGACAAAACAAACCCCATTGCTACTAAAAATCTTAAAAAACTGGAAACAATTTCAAAAGGCCAAAAACGGAAAAATAATAATGATCCAAAAATATTCCCAGATATTAATAACATAGAAGACCTTTTTATTGAAGAAAGCGGAAAAACAAAGGTAATAGATCTAAAAAACATTGCTGATAAAAAAACTCTCTCATACCTACAATCTGGAGACTTTGTCAACTTAATAATAAAAAGGTCAAAAATTTTTGTCCAAACCAAAGAAAAAAAATACATAGGAATGCTTCCGGACAGTCTGACTGCAAGACTTGTTGCTTTCATGAAAGGCGGAAACGAGTATCAAAGCTACCTCAAAGGAATAAATGATAAAAATGTAACAATATTTGTTAAAGAAATTAAAAGAAGCACAAAATATAAAAACCAACCATCTTTTTTACCCTCCTCCAACTTATTGCGTCTTTCTAAAAATAAAGAATAACATTGTTAAATTAATGTTTCTTATCATCCTCTGCATAAAACAATACTCTTTCTTTTTTTAATTCTTCTTTCACATTATCAACTTCTTTCATCTCTGAAAATTCCTTTCTTAAGGCAAAAAGTGCTAATACAAATGAAGCTATAAAAAGCAATATTATAATCCACCAAATCTCCATATTTAATTATTAATTATACCACTCTAATTTTCGTTTGCCTCTGAAAACAAATCATTTCCTAAAATCACAGTAATATCTGCAATTGATGATTCATTTTTATATTCTCCAGGAATGTTTAAAAAGTTCCTTAAATACTTTAAAGTTACACTATTACCATCTACTCTATATATAATTTTAGAAAGCGATTTTTCTTCACTGCTTGAAACAAAAACAACACTATATCCAGCACTTTTTAACATTTCAGAAAAATTGGTACCTAAACCATTGATACTTGTACTATTTATAATTTCCAGGCTCAACTTATCATTTATGATTAAATCATTCTTAAACAAATCATACATCTTTAAACTTTCACTTTTCCTAAAGTCATATTTAAATCTATAAAAATTGTTATCAGAAACTGATTTAAGATAAAAATATACCTTAACAAGATCTAAGGTATTCATATTCTCAAGTTGATAATTTTTTTTAGAAAAAATCATATTAACAACACTTGTAAAAGTCACAATATTTTCAAAGCCTTTAGCATCACGTGCATTTGTATAGACTAAGAGGCCATCACAAGGCACACCTATCTCCATACAAATCTCAAATCTTGAATCATTCTTTTTTCTCTTCAAACCAACAGCCTCCATTAACGTCGCTTTACCAGAACTATTATTTATTTGTAAAAGAAAATAATCATCTGGTGTAACAACTAAAAGGTTATAATAACTTCCCCAAAATTTACTCTCAGTTACTAGCTTAACCCCTTTATAAACAAGAGAAAATAAGATACTAAATAACACTATTAAAAGAAATATTTTTAAATATTGAAATGTATCAAAGTTTTCTTCTCTATTTATCATAAACAACAAGCTTTAAGATATATTCTATAAACAAATAATTCAAAAGGAAGATATATGTAGCTCTACAAATAAGATAAATCTGTTAACTTATGACTCTCAATCACATCAATATCTTCTTTTATTATTTTTGCTATATATCTTCCAGCAGACAGATTTGGAATCACAACATAATCTGCACCAGCTTTATACAAACTCTTTGCCTCATTCCTATCTTGAGCCACAACAACAACTTTTACTTTTCTGTTTTCAGGCTTTAATGCTCCAAGAAGAAAAAGATTATCTTCTAAATCTGGAACTGTTGAAATAATTATCTTTGCCTTATCTACCTGTGCTTTTTCTTGAATATCAGGATCAGAAATGTCTCCAAAAAGAGCTATAAAACCTTTGTCCTTAAGACCCTTAACAACATCCGGATCAAAATCAACAACAACAACTTCATTGGTTAAGTCTTTATATTCGTTTAGTATTGCTTCACCCGTACGGTTTGCACCAATTAAAATTGCATGTCCACTAAATTCACCAACAATACCTGTTTGTTCTCCCTTGGTATGTTTCCTTTCAAAAATTTTTAAATAAGGATTTAATAACTTATACAGTTTATTTCCATTAACAATCATATACGTTGAAAACGTAAATGTAATAACTCCAACAACTGTTACTAATGAAATAACTTCACTTGAAAGATGACCTATCTTGTTTCCCATAAAAACTACAATTAATGAAAACTCTGAAATCTGAGCAACAGTCAAACCTGCAAGAAATGCAGTTCTCCTTCTAAAACCCATCAAGCTCATAATAGCTATAACTATTAAAGGATTACCAATTAAAACAAAAAGTGACAATAAAATTGCGGGAGGCAAAATAACAGAAGCATTGCTAAAAACCATTTTCATTCCCAGTATGACAAAAAATATCGTTATAAAAAAATCACGGAGTGCCCTTACCCTAGCAACAATTTGAAAATTTTCACTCGAATTTGCAAGCGCAAGGCCTGCCAAAAATCCTCCAATCTCAATAGAAAAACCCACAATGGGTGAACTCACAAAAGCAGCCATACCAAAAACCCACGCTATACTAAACAAAAACAATATCTCTCCCGAATGTGAAATTTTATCAACAAGCCTTGGCAAAATACTCTTACTTAAGTAAATAATTACCGCAAATAAAACCAAAGCTTTCAAGACAATTGCTGCAAAAGTCAGAACAGACAAAGATTCTTGATTAAAGCCAGAAAGTAAAATCAAAGCAAGAATTGCAAAAAAATCCTGAACAAGCAGAAAACCAACAGAGATTTTCCCATAAAGACTATTTAAGTCCTTTTTGTCAGACAATAATTTAACTATAATTATTGTACTTGAAAATGTAAGAGCAACGCTTATATAAAGAGATGTGAGAGGAGAAAATCCAAGAGCAAGACATATTAAGTATCCAAAAAATGAAGTAAAAAGTATTTGTCCTATTCCGGTTAAAAGCGCTACCCTACCAACTGACTGAAGATCTTTAAGCTTCAACTCCAATCCTACCATAAACAAAAGAAAAGTAATACCAAGCTCAGCCATTGTCTGAAAAACTTCTTGATTATTAACCTCAAATAATCCAAGGGGACCAATAATTATACCAGTAAGAATGTATGCAAGAATGGTGGGCTGTTTTAGTGCTCTGAATATAATTGCTAAGAAAGCAGCAAGACAAACAATAACAGTAATCTCAAAAAAAATACTTCCCATCATTTAAGCTTAATTCAACTCACCAACAAAATCAATAAGTTTCTCCAAAATCACTATCCTATTCTAACTTCGAAAGAAAATCGGAAAGTTCTTTGGGCAACGAAGATTCTAGCTGAATTATTTCATTTGTTTTTGGCCCGCCTGCAACGCTTGCGCTAGCATAACGGACAGGGTGGAAAAACTTAATCTTTGCTGCGTGAAGAAAATGACGCGGCAAGAGCTTGCGGTCTGACTTCATATTCTTTCTACCTGCATAAAGCTCATCACCAAAAATAGGATTACCAATATACCTAAAATGCACTCTAATCTGATGTGTCCTTCCAGTCTTTGGATAAACCTCAACCAAAGTCAAAATTTCTTCTTTTTTTCCCGATCTTAAAGTTTTACAATCCAGCACTTTATATAAAGTCCTTGACTCTTTTCCTTCTAGCACCACCCCAAACCTCCTTCTATCCCATGGAACTCTACCAACAGGCACATTTATTTCACCCTCTGCAGGAATCACTTTTCCGTGAACTAAAGCAATATAAGTTTTCTCAACCTTTCCACTTTTAAATTGAGCCTGTAAATTTTCAAAACTCTCAAGATCTTTTGCAACTATCAAAAGCCCCGACGTCTCCTTATCCAGCCTATGCACAATCCCCACCCTCTCAACAAAGTCCTTATTCCTCTCATCAATTGGAAATTGGAAATTGGAAATTGGAAATTTACTCTCTACCCATCCCTGCAGTGTCTCAACATTCTTAGTTGTATCTGCTCTATTCACAATCATCCCCGCTGGCTTATCAACAACCAAAACACACTCATCTTCATATATAATTTTTGGTATAACTTTTTCCATAATCTCAACGCCTCCTTCTACCAATTACTCTTTGATTAAAAATAATCAAAATAAAAGATACAATAAAAAGAATTATGCTTATAACTTGAGATACGGAATGTAGTTCTAAGATATTTTTATTAAATATAATTCCCTTATCAATGAAACCAACTAAGGAAATGAGTGCAATAATTACTAAAGCTATACTCCCATCACGTAATTTATAATTTTTATGCGAATTTAAAAGAAGAAAATACATAACAAGAAGAAAAATTAATAAAGGCATTTTTACAATCCATAACTTCCCAAAATCGAAACTGGATATAACAAAGAAATAATAAGTTGAAAAAAACGAAAGAGTCAATATGTCAGCAACCCTTAATCTTGCCTCACTATATCTCTTAAAAAACAAAACCAATAATCCTCCAATAAATCCTTCCAAAACTGAAAACCCAGGATATTTTAAAATATGAAAAAAATTAAGCACATCAAGCATCCTAGGATCAAAATTATCTAAAATATAAAACACTCTACCCGAAATAAAAGCAAAAAACAAACTTATAAAAGTTATGTTAAAAACATTAAGCAAGGTTATTCCTTTACGCAGTAATATAAAATCATTTTTTGATAAAACATATAAAACGAAAAGGGAAATAAAAATAGCAAGAAAAAGAAAAATTAAATAAATTATCATAAATTTAAACAAAAACTTTAAATACACCAAGCAAAAGTAAACTAAAACCAATAATAAACAAGACTGTTCCAACACCCAATATGTCCGCAATACCTCCGGATGCAAGTATGGGAATAAGTGATAGAAGTCCAACTACACTAAATAAAAGGCCATAAACTTTAGATCTGAAATCTTCAGGAACATTTTCTTGAATCACTGTTTGTGAAGGAATAAAAACCAAAGCATTTGAAAAACCTGCAAAAAAAGCAAGAAATACTGCCAAATGAACAGTATCTATAACCAAAAAATTGGGCAAAAATTGATTAAAAAATTGCACAAAAGCTTTAGAAACTATCTTTGATGTAAAAGGCAACAAACAAAACACCAAACCTGACAAAAACAATCCCCATGTCATCAATTTTTCCTTATTTGTCTTACAAAACAAACTACCAATCATAAATGAAGCGATAATCATACCAAAAGATGCAGGCGCAAACAAAAGAAGGGAAAACTTTTCTGGATCAACCTCTAAAATTGTTTTTGCATAACCTGGAATTATAGCACCAAGTATTAAAATAATTACCTGAGAAATTGAAAGAAGAATAAAAGCTCCTACAACACCTTTAGTTTTTCTAAGCATTGCAAAAGTACCTCTAAGATTATCCCTAACAAACCCCCTCATACCAAAAATTGAATACCCAAGATCACCCACGTTATTACTTTTTAATTTACTAGATGGAATTAAATATATAAAAATAGTAGCAATAAAAAGAAGGCCAGATATCAAAATAAAAACATCAGAACGTCCAAAGAAATTAATTGCAGGACCTGCCAAAACGTAACCTATCATAACAGATCCAAACATTGCTACCCCAAAAACAGAATTACCGGCTGTTAGATGTTTATTATTTAATAGTTTTGGGATAACAGGCGTTTCTGCAGGAATATAAAATTGAGTCGCAATAGCAACAAATAAAGTCACAAAATAAATAAGAGGAACAGATGTGGAATTTAAAAACAATAATAATAAAATTATACCTCTTAATATATTTCCATAAAACAGTATTATCTTTTTATCTCTTAAATCCGCTATCACACCTCCAAAAAAACTCAAAAGAATTTGTGGCACCATAAAAGCAGCAATCAGAACTGAAACTAAAAAATTTGATGAAGTAAGAAAGAAGATTAAAAAAATCAGCACAACATTCATCATGTTTATTGCTATTTGAGAAAATATTACAGACAAAATAAAATACAGGAAAGAAGAATCAGCAAGAACCAATAATATCTCGTTGCTCTGTAATTTCTTAAATATTTTCATTTGGGGAAATACTTATGCTCTCTTTGTATAGCTACCGTCTCTTGTATCTACTACTATTTTATCACCTATTTGAATAAAAAGTGGAACTTTAACATGTATGCCATTCTCTAGAACTGCATCCTTGTAAACATTAGTAGCAGAATTTCCTTTTATACCTGGATCAGTATCAAAAACCTCAAGAGTCACCTTTGGAGAAAGAAGCAAAGCTAGTGGCTCATCTTTATAGTACTGAACACCTACCACTTCTCCTTCTTTCAAAAACTCATAGCCTGAAAGACTGCGCAGAGGAATGCTATATTGCTCAAATGTTAACAAATCCATAAAACAAGCCTCATCTCCACTCTTGTACAAAAATTGCGCATCTTTTTTCTCAAGATGAATTGGCCTCACATGAGCATTACTTATATAACTTTTTTCAGTCGTTGCCCCACTTCTAAGATTTTTAACCTTTGCCTTAACATTGGCAGATCCTCTTCCCATTTTAATATGCTCATAGGAAATAACCTGAAAAATTTGACCATCTTCTTCAAAGGTCACACCTGTCCTAAGATCTGTTACGGGAATCATATTATTTATTGTTTGAATCTTTTAACACGGATGAGGCCAGAACAAGGAATAACTTCTACTCCACGCTTTTCAAGCTCATCCAAAAATATATTTGAACCTATAGAATCAGAAGCCATATGCCCTGCATCTATTATGTTAATGTGTAATTTCCGGAGCTCCATAACCGTTTCATCAGGTAAATGCATTTCTACAATCGTTCCAACTCCTGCCTTTGCCATCTCAACATAAAGCTCCTTAGACGCATTTGTTCCTCCAGTAAACCCAACTACCACCTTACCTGCTCTACTATTTTTATTACCTGAAACTATTGCAGGTCCTGCTTTTCCCTTTCTTGCCTCTCTATACTCAGTAATCTCTCTAAGACTATCTAAGACCTCCCCTACTGTATCAAACCTTTTTTCCCCAAGATGTTTCTTCATAAACATACTTCCCAAATTATCCCAAATCGTATGCATAGAAAGAACTGGAATTCCCAATATCTTTGCTACATCCACCGTCTGAGAATGATTTACAGGAGCAAATCTTCTTTTCACAAAATCCTTTCTTTCTTCAAACAACGCATGAGCTACATTTACTGGAACCCCTATCTCTGCAAACATCTCAACCTGAACATCCATTACTTCAAAAAGGCTAGCAAGGGCATGTCCCATAGGATGATGAGAAATAACCATATCAATCTTTTTTCCCTTCTCACCCAATCTATCTGCTAAGATTATTTCGGTAGCATCCGCATCAATTCCCGCCAAAATTTTCTTAACCCGTGTTTTTGGACCACCAAACAAAATACGCGAATCTGAATATGGATTTTTCAGAGACTCTAAATCAAAATAATCCTTATCCTTTTTGGGAAGATCCTCATAACCCTTTTTTACTCTTTCCAAAAACCTCTTTACCCCATCTTTTCCCCTAGGATCTGCCTCTATTCCCATTTTTATTGCCAACTCATAAATTTCTTGAATAGTCATACTCCAAAAGTATATAATACAATAGGATCAATTTCAAGAAGCAAGACTCTTGAATTTTGATTGATATCTAGGGCTGAATTTGAATAACCGGGATAAAAAAATATAAAAACGCCGCGGTGGTGGAATGCAATTGTCCTGAGCGAAGTCGAAGGATTTACAATCCTGAGCGAAGTCGAAGGATTTACAATCCTGAGCGAAGTCGAAGGATTTACAATCCTGAGCGAAGTCGAAG
>QZIP01000030.1 GCA_003599595.1 Candidatus Parcubacteria bacterium | reverse complement strand
GACATAGTCTAACAGAACTCAAAGCTACCCAAAAAGCTGCCACAATAGCTTTAAAACAAGCAGGAGCAGAAATCAAAGACATTAACGTAGCTGAAGTGCATGATTGTTTTACCATTGCAGAAATTATGGCTATGGAAGATTTGGGATTTTGCCCTAAAGGCAAGGGTGGAGAATTTATTAGAAGCCGTGCCACCAGGCTGGGTGGCAAATGCCCGGTTAATACCTCAGGAGGCCTGAAGGCTTGCGGACATCCGGTAGGGGCAACCGGGGTAAAACAAATAATAGAAGTTACCATGCAACTGCGCAAAACTGCGGGAGAAAGACAAGTCAAAGATGCAAATTTAGGTTTAACTCAAAATGTGGGAGGAACAGGAGCAACAGTGGTTGTTCATGTATTACAAACATGAACAGTTTTGAGTTATGAGTTGGTAGTCCGTAGAAAAATTACTCTGGACTATGAACTCTAAACTAATAACTAATTATGAGCAGTCCGGTTACAGTTTGGAGACATCATAAAAACATTAAAAATTACCTGGGTCAAACAGGTAAGGTTATTGTGTGGACCAAAGTCTTTATTGCTCCTGCTGGTTTTGAGCATGAAGCCCCATATTTTGTAGCTATCGTGGAATTTAAAGATGGGGCCAGAATGCCTTTGCAAATTGCTGATTTTGAGGGAGAAGATTTAAAACCAAACCAAAAAATAGGCTGCCGCAAGTACCACCAAACTATCAATGGCTAATATTTTTAATGACCTATGATTATAAAAGAAAGAAATGCCATTTTTGGCAATTTCAAAATAATTTTTTACTTCAGATTTTTTTGCTTTTATGACGGGTTCTTTAATAGTCCATATAATAATGGCAGCCAACGTAAATGGGATGGCAGTTGCCAGCATGGGAACATTAAGGCCAAACCTTGAGGCAATAATACTTCCTGATATTGTGCCAACAATCGCCCCCGCTATGCCGACAGCACTGACCCTACCAAAAATTTTCTTACTTTCTGCTTCTCTTCCCTGCTCCTTCAGAGTATCGTAAAGCAATGCCTCGTTTGCTCCGGAAACTAAAGCAAAAGCGATTGCCATTAGGAATTCACAAAGAAGAAAAATTTCAAATTTGGGAATGCTCCCATAAATTAGTGAAGCGGCAGCTATCAATAATGCCCCTGCGGCTACTGAATACTTCCTTCCAAAACGATCGGCTATCACTCCGGTTGGAACCTCCATTACAAACGCCCAAAACATAAACCAGGCTTGGGTGATCTGGACCTGGGCTAATGTTAAATTTCCCCACTCTGTATAAAACGGAACTAAAACAGCAATACTAAAAACTAAGCTTGATAAAAAATCGGCTGTATAGAATTTCCAAAGAAAGCCTCCAAAGTATTTTTTAATCATTTTAATCTAAAAAAATATAACAAACTCTCCTTAATCAATATTACACAAGTTCTACTTTTGTAAAAAATGTGTTTGGAAGGAATACTCCTCAAGATGCTAATAACTAAAAAGGCAGGGGATTTCCTTCTTAAGCATAGAATATACAGCTTTTAGTTCATTCTGAGTTCTCTTATTTTATCCTTATCTATTTCTCCCATAAGCAGGTTTCCAAATTCCATTGGGGTTATTAGAGTTACTTTTACAATTCCAAATTCCTCAAGCTGATACATTATCTTACTGGCTCTTTTACCGCCTATGTTAAATTGGGTTCTAAGATCAGAAAGAGTGATAATGAGGTCTTTTGATTTTTTGCAGACCTCAATTGCTTCATCTATTAAATTGTCATATTTTTTCATATTGTTATGGTATCTACTACTGAATTTAAAATTTTTAGTGAATTTTTAAATTATAAATGATTAAAAGGATTAATGATAGCAGGTAAGATTATATTGTTGCATTGCTGAATTGCGATAGTTTATTCCCTGAGGTTTTGGGTTTTTACTATTTGAACAAGATGTATTAGCTACTGTTCCAATCTATTCCGATCTGTTCCTATCAGGCATCGGTTTGTCGGCTTGCTAAAGTTAAAAGAAAGATAAAAAGTTAGAGTTTCTTTGTGGTAAAATAAGATAGAGCCAAGATTATGAAAACTAGAACATTTTGGAATGGATTGTTTGCATTTGTTGTTTTATTTTCCCTTTTATTTATTATTCCTTTTGCAAAATCTGTTAGCTCTGATTTTCTATGGTTATTGATGATTTTGATTATTATTTCAGTAACGCCTTTAATAATTCTTCCTTTTCTTTTAAAGGCAAACTTTAAATCTAATAATCTTTATTATCTTCTCTCTATACTAACCTTGGTATTTATTCCTATTCAGCAGTATATTTTTGGCCTGCTAACTCTTGGCATGTTAGGCTTTCCTTTGCGCTGTAGTTCAATAAAAAATTCTGTTTTATTTCCAAATCAACTTTCTTGGTGTAATCATTTTACTCAAACAACATTAATTACCACAATTTTAATTATGATTCCTTTAATTTTGCTTGCTTATAAACTATTTTTAAAAGGAGAAGGGAAAAGAGCAAATGTACCTTTTAATTTATTTTCAATTATAAATATCTCTTTTGGAGTTATGATTATTGGCGGTTATTTGGTTTGGCATATAATAAATATTTTTTAACCACAGTCAAATTCTAACTCACTTGTTTGCTGGATTGTTACACTGTTCAATTGCTACAGTTTATTCCCTGAGGTTTTGGTCTTTTACCAGTTGAACAATATGTCTTAACCAGTTTGCTTCTGACATTTTACTTACTGCCCTTGCCCATCTGCAATCAAATCCTATTTCTTCCTCATGTCTATGGTAGACACTGGACATATCCCTACCTACTGCAATAAATTGTTCTATTACTTCATTACCATCAATCTCTCTATTCATGCCCGGAACTATTACTGCTATTGGAGAGGTTTTGCCTTTACCAACATATACTATATGTACTTCTCTTTCTTCTTCCCCATCAACAATAGATGTTTTAAGAACTCTTGTGTTTTCAAGTGATGGTCTATAACCTGAAACTAGAACACTGTAAGCTCTTGCTTCTTCAAAAGGCAGAGTTCTTAAATCTCCATTAAATCTGCCTTCTTCATAGGCTTTTAAAAAACCTGCGCAATCTGATCTTGCAGTTCTGCAAACTTCCTGAGAGGCATACCATTCTTCCACTACTGATTCATATCCTGCTTCTAATCCTGTTTTTAACATATTAGCTTTTGTGAATGTTAACATTGGGAAATTTCAAAGTCAATTAAGGTTATGGCTAGTTTACCTAGAGGAGTTTAATCTATCTAGAATTATTCAAGTTACATGGTTGTAATTTGATTTTAAAAGGGATAATAATATTCAAAATTCAAAAGTTTTTTGATATATTATATTAAATTATGAGCTCATCTCCCGAATCAAAACCATCTCAAGGAGCTAGTACGTTTGAGACTAATAGAAGATTCGATCGTGCATTTCCTGGAGCAGACATCTACGGACCAAGATATGATCAGGGAATGACTTCTGATGAACAAGAAGCAATGCTTGCCCGTCGTCGTTCTTTTCCAATCACGGGTGGCGCAAACAGAGGTAAGCTAATTGCACGTATTAGTTATGAGGTAGGACCTGATGGAAATAAGGTAGAAAGAATCACAAGAATGGATACAAATTTAGGACAAGCAGAAACTGACCCAGAAGAGTAAATTGAGTTTTGGTTTGTGATATAATGCAAGTATGGAACTATTGCTTCTTCTCCCTATTATACTTATCATCCTAATGTCTATAAAGCAGATCAATGAATTTGAAAGAGGAGTAAGATTTAGGTTTGGGAGATTTAGAGATGAAATGAAGCCCGGATGGAGGATTGTGTGGCCTGTTATTGAAGGATGGCAAAAGGTAGATATCAGAATAAAGGCTGTTGATGTACCGGACCAGGAAGCAATAACTTTGGATAATGTCTCCGCAAAAGTTAATGCAGTCATTTACTACCGCGTAAGCGATTCCACAAAAGCTATTATAGAAGTAGAGAATTTCTTTTTTGCAGTTTCACAAATTGCCCAGACCACTATGAGAAACGTGGTGGGAGAAATTTCTTTGGATGATCTTCTCTCAAAAAGAATTGAGGTTGCAAACAAAATACAAAAAATAATTGATAAGGCAACGGATGTGTGGGGAATAAAGGTAGAGTCTGTGGAATTAAAAGACATAATACTGCCTGAAGAAATGAAAAGAGTAATTGCACGTCAGGCGGAAGCAGAGCGGGAAAGACGGGCAATAATAATCAGGGCAGAGGGTGAAAAATCAGCGGCAAAAAATATTTCTGAGGCGGCAGAAAAACTTTCACAAACAAGCGGTGGACTACATATAAGAACGCTTCAGACTATTAGTGAGCTATCAGGAGACAAGAGCAATACTGTTGTCTTTGTAACGCCAATTGAAATACTGAGGGCAATTGAGGGAATAGTGAAGAAAACCACAGGGAAATAAAAGAAGAATACTACCAATAAACAAATAACCCAATAAACAAATCAATCCTCAGCTAATCGAGATAAATACCACGAATGCTACCAACATTTCAATAAAGATATAATCAAGATTTGAGGCTGAAAATTTACACGGAGCTCTATTTTTGGTATAATATTTTTATCTTAATAAAGACTTTATTTTCTGCCTCTTGTTTTGATTATTTTTTATTATGAAAATACTATTTCCTGTTTGGGAACTTGCACCATTTATAAAAGTTGGTGGCCTTGGAGACGTAGCAAGGTCCCTGCCACGCGCCCTATATCACCTTGGCCAAGACATAAGACTAATTGTGCCCTACTATAAGGCCTTAAAACTCCACGGACAAAGAAGATATAAGATTTGTGAATTTAATATTATTTATAATAAAAAAAAGGTTCCTATAAAAATGTTTAAAATACATTTTTTAAATGATAATATTCCTGTTTATTTACTACAAAACCCTTTTTATATCAACGTACCTATGGCTGACACGTTTGCAGTTTTTGACTTGGCTGTGATTGAAATCCTAAAAAATAACATTTTAGATTGGCAACCTGATATTGTACACTGCAATGATAACCATTGCGGCTTTATACCTTTTCTGGTTAAACATAACAATCTTGCTGTTAAGACGCTTTTTACAATTCATAACCTTTGCTACCAAAGAAAATATCCTGTTTTAATAGTAGAGAAAATGGGGCTCTTGCCAAGCCAGTGCAGAATAATGAGATGGGAAATCAAGAGTAAACAGATTAATTTCCTGTTTGAGGGAATTACCCATGCGGATTTGATCAATACTGTTTCCCCAACTTATTCAAAAGAAATCCTTACAGAAGAATATGGCGAGGGACTTGATGATATTTTAAGACGGGAATCTTCTAAAATCTTTGGAATATTAAACGGAATTGACTATGATATCTGTAATCCTGCTGAGGATCCTTATATTCCCTATCATTACAATAACAGCTCCATCTCTGATAAAAGTAAATACAAGGTCTTTCCCTTTTTCGAAGGAAAAAAACTTAACAAACGCTATCTTCAAAGAAAGCTGAATTTTTCCATCAATAAAGATATTCCTTTGATTGGCTATATTGGCAGAATTGCCGGAAATCAGAAAGGAATTGACCTTATTCACAAGATGATGCTCCGGCTTGATTTGGAAAAATACCAATTTGTACTTTTGGGAAAAGGGGATGAAAACTGGGAAGAAAGATTTATGTGGCTTGCCAAGTTTTATCCTAAGAATGTATTTTTCTCAAATATCTTTGATGAGGAACTTGCTTCTCAAATTTATGCTGCTTCAGATTTTCTTTTGATTCCTTCTAAGTTTGAGCCCTGCGGACTTATTCAAATGATTGCAATGAGATATGGGACAGTACCTATTGCAAGGGCAACAGGCGGGCTTAAAGACACAATTAAAAGTGGGCAGGATGGGTTTTTGTTTGAAAAATTTTCATCACATGAGCTGGAAAAAATACTGAAGAAAGCGATTAAGCTAAAAGATGACAATCCTGATAAATTTGCTGAAATTATAAAAAATGCAATGGCAAAAGATTTTTCATGGTCAATTTCTGCTCAGGAATATTTGAAATCTTATCAAAAACTTTTATCTGCCAATTTGTAACACGTCATAAACATCTAGTCCTACCCCAACAATCCTTAAGCTAAACTGAGATGTTTTTAATGGACCCCTATTCTTTGCTGAATAGGGGTCCATTACCTGCCTAAAAGCTGTGGGATGTTGAGGTGTTGGGGACTAAAATGAAGTACTGCTGTGCTTCCAGGCTCTGCCAATAAGGCAATTTAACATTAATAACATAAGCTGCTAATATTCCCGCTAAGATAAGTGTTGCTAAAAATCCAGATAAAAATTGTTTTAATATCTTTTTCATTTCTCTATAAAACAATTAAAATCTTTTATATATAGTGAAAAGAAAAGAACCTGTAAGCAATAAGTAAGATAAAAACTCAAAGCTCAAAGTGCAAAGATCAAAGCCAAGTTCCGTCCAGAGGAAGATCATCCTTTGGTTGACAAAAATGATTAAAGAATAAAGATTAATGAATAATGAATAAAAAAATCATTAATCATAAATCATCAAATCCGATTTAATCGGATTCAATCATTAATCAAAATAATTGGTTTTTAGCTTTAAACTAGGATTTGATCTTTGACCCCGATTAAATCGGGGTTGATCTTTCTAGGGGTGTTGAGATTTTGTATTGTTGTCTGCTATAACTAATATATGGGGTTATTGGATAGACTTAAGGAAATATGTGAGCAAAAATTGGCAAGGCAGGCGGAAAAGGAAGGTGCAGAAGAGGGAGTACCAACCCGGGCACAAAAAGCATCAGCAGAAGCAATGAACAGAGAAGCTGAAAAAAGAAAAAGGATTTTTGGCGATGGAGAAGGGGGAATTGAAGGATAATTTTATGCCGTTAAAACCGCTTGATGTAAAAGAGCTTCCAAAAGCACTTCCATTTAAAAAAATCATTGGACCAAGTTTTATAATCTTGGGGCTTGGGCTTGGAAGCGGTGAAATAATACTTTGGCCATATCTTTCTTCTAATTTTGGTCTGGGAATCATTTGGGGAGCAATATTAGGCATTACTTTTCAATTTTTTATGAATATGGAAATAGAAAGGTATGCCCTGGCTCATGGAGAAAGCGTTTTTGTTGGATTTAAAAGAAAGCTAAGGCTTTTACCCTTCTGGTTTATTTTATCCACTTTTATTCCCTGGATGTGGCCCGGAATAATAGCCGCATCGGCAAAATTCTTTGGGTATGTTTTTGGGGTAGAAAACACATCTCTTCTTGCAATTACATTTTTGATAGTAATCGGGCTCATTTTAACGTTTGGTCCAATCCTTTATAAAACAGTAGAGAATCTGCAAAAAATTTTAATATCTATTGGTGTTCCGTCTATCTTTATTCTTTCAATTTTGCTTACCAGGCAAAATGAATGGGTGGATTTAGTCCGCGGGGTTGCGGGAGTTGGAGAAGGATATTTACTTCTGCCCGTAGGGATTCCTATTGCATCATTTTTGGCGGCGCTTGCGTATGCAGGAGCCGGAGGAAATCTAAATCTTGCACAAGCTTTTTATATCAAAGAAAAGGGTTATGGTATGGGAAAATACTCCGGTAGAATTACAAGTATTTTAACTGGAAAAGTAGAGGACATATCTTTAACAGGTGCAAGATTTGAAACAAATGAGTCTAACCTTAAGAATTTTAAGAAGTGGTGGAGAAATATAAATTTGGAGCATTTTATTATTTTCTGGCTGACTGGTTCTGTTACAATTCTGCTTCTTTCTTTACTGGCTTACTCCACAACTTATGGCACAGCAGGGAACGCTCAGGGAGTAAATTTTGTATTTTTAGAATCGGCTGAAATAGGGAAAAGACTCTTTCCATTTGCCGGAACATTTTTCCTGCTGGTTGCAGGCTCTACCCTTTTTGGAACACAACTTACAGTATTTGATGCTTCAAGCAGAATTATTTCAGAAAATATTGTTTTGGCAAAAACTTCTTTTTTTAGAGGGACTCATATCCCCAAAATCTATTACACAGTTTTGTGGCTGCAGATTGCGATGGGAATATTAATTTTTTCTCTTGGATTTACAGAACCTTTACAGCTTGTAATAATTGCGGCTGTTCTAAATGCATTTGCAATGTTTGTCCATAGCGGCTTGACTCTCTGGCTTAATCTTACAAGTCTTGATAAGCATATTAGACCAAATGCCTTTAGAGTCTTTGCAATGCTTCTTGCTTTTATGTTTTATGGCGGCTTTAGTCTTTATGTAATTAAAGATGTATTTTTTAAGTAATTACCTTTTTATTTTCTACTTCTTACCTTTATCTTATTTAAAAAATCTACAATCAAGATAAGAAAATGAGAGGAAGAAGATTGGCAATCATTATTGTTTTAATTTTGGGATTAATTATTCTTTTATTCCTTTATTGGGCTAGCCAAAGACAGGACCAGAGGCTTGTACCTGGTGTCACTGTTACTCCAACTGCACAACCTACACAAGCTCCTACAGCCACCCCTGGAGCCATAAATACACCCACAACCACAACAACCCCAGCGCCAACAGAAGAACAGCAGACAACCGTTATTTTGGCTTTTTTCCCCAACACTTCAAGAGGAGGAGATAACTGTGAGGCAGTTTTCCCTGTCCAAAGAATGGTTCCTGAAACTCAGGCAGTTGCAAGAGCTGCCCTTCAAGAACTTTTAGAGGGACCAACAGCACAGGAAGTTCAACAGGGATACTCTACCAGTATTCCAAGTGGCGTGCAAATCCAGAGTCTAACAATAGAAAATGGTACTGCCCGTGTTGATTTTAATGAGGCTTTGGAAATGGGTGTGGGTGGATCCTGCAGAGTTGCTGCTATAAGGTCTCAGATCAGACAAACTCTTCTGCATTTTCCAACTGTGAACAATGTAGTGATCTCAATCAACGGCAGAACAGAAGACATTCTTCAACCCTAACCTTTCCTTACTCCTTCTTAACTTTTTTCTTAAATTATATTTCTCTCTTGTCAAGTACAATTGCTGTATGGTCAAAAATCAAGGCAATAAGAAAAAACAGGCAATAAAACAAGAAGGAAAGGCAGAAATAGATAAAGAGAAAATAAAGAAACAGCCTGAAGCAGAATCTAAAGATAGCCCGGCAGAGCAAGGAATTTATGAATTTTTAAAAGAAGGGACTAAAAAGAAGGAGGAAAGTACTGAAAAGTTTCAGTCTCTAGTTGATAATTCAAAAAAGATTCTTTTTAAGACAAAGGCAGTTTTCCCTTTTGATTTTTTTCCGGACGAACTAACTATAGATTTTAATAAAGTAAATTTGATTATCCGTGATTTTTTTGGCTCCGGAAGAGTGCATAGTGTATTTATAAAAGACATATCAGATGTTTTTGTTTATAAAACTCCTTTTTTTTCTACTATTGAAATAGTTGATGTTGGGTTTGTTGAAAACTCTATAAAAATGAAGTTTCTTAAAAATAAAGATGCTATGAGGGCAAGAAGAATTATTCAGGGACTTATTATTACATCCAAACAAGATATAGACCTTGCAGTTTTAGGTTTGGAAATTCCTGATATTATTAAAAAGCTTGAGGAGTTAGGAAAGATGAAGGGTGGATGATGTATGTGCTTTTAAAATCTTTTATTTTTTGGAAAGGGTATTTAAAACAGAAACAGTAACTGATACAAGCAAACTAAAGAGCAAGGCATTTAGAAAATCTTCAACAAAGAATCCTTGAATAAAGTTTGAAACTAATACAACAAGCAAGGCATTGATGACAAAAGTAAAAAGTCCAAGAGTTAGAATGTTAAGAGGAAGTGTAAAAAAGAGAATGATAGGCTTTATAAAAGTGTTAATAATACCTAAGGCAATTGCGACAAAAATGGCAGTAACAAAATTTTCAACTCTTACCCCTGGAAGGATCTGAGAGACTATAAAAACTGCAAGGCTATTGAGCACAATGTAAAGAAACATATTCTAAGATTAGCAGATTTTTTGCAATAGTTCAATTATGTCATTCTTGCGCAAGCTTGTGTAAGGGGACGCCTTGTAAGACTTTTCTTAGGAGTTGAACCCCTGAAAACCCAATATACTCTTATTCCATTCTTACTTTTTCTTAATTTACTTCTGTTTATATATGATTAACATTGAGTTATGGAAAGGATGCCTAATGTTGTTGGGAATATCTGGATTAATTCTACTCCTCTTACTGAGAAAGACTTCAAAAATAAAGTTGTCCTGATAGATTTTTGGGCTTATACTTGTGTGAACTGCTTAAAAACCATTCCCTATCTTAAGAAGTGGTGGAAAAAGTATAAAGATAAAGATTTTTTGATAATAGGGATACATACTCCGGAATTTGAGTTTGAAAAAAGAGAGGATAATGTAAAAAAAGCAATTGACAAACTTGAAATAGAATGGCCTGTTGTTTTAGATAATGATTATAACAACTGGAATAACTTTGCCAACCACTACTGGCCTGCAAAATACTTGACAGATAAACAAGGTTATATAATTTATACTCATTTTGGGGAAGGTGCTTACCACGAAACTGAGGACAAGATACAAGAGTTAATTGGGGAAAAAACTAAAAAAAAAGGAATTAAAGCAGTGGAACACGTACACGGACAGGTATGTTTTATTCCCACACCTGAGCTTTATTGCGGATATAGCAGAGGCAGGTTATCCAGTCCGCAAACGTATACAGAAGATATTGCTGCGGATTATAAAATGCCTCCTGTAATAGATAAAGATTCAATAGCTTTAATGGGTAAATTTTTAGCAAGACCTGAATACGTAGAATCCTGTGAAACTGATTCTATTTTGTATGTACAATTTCATGGAACAGAAGTAAATTTGGTTATGGAACCTGTGGAGAAAGAAGCAAAAGTACAAATCTTTTTTGATAATCAAATTCTTCTAAATAAAACGCGGGGAAAAGATTTAGACAAATTTGGGATAGTTAATCTGAGAGAGGCAAAAATGTACAATTTTCTAAGATCTTCGGATATGGTGCTTGGACTACTTGGAATAAGAGCAGAAAAAGGAAATTTCAGAGCATATGCTTTTACTTTTTCAGGATGTGAAGAATGATCTGGCATTATTTAATTTAGATTGTTTTAACAATCTAAACTAAAACATCTTACACAATTATTATATTTTTCTCACTTTTTTTTAACATAAAACTGTCAGTATTAATATATTACAAAATTTAAACAATTTTTTAAATCTTTTTCTCTAAATATAATGTGTTTTTTAAAGTTTTCAATAAAAAAATCTGTATGAAAAGATTTAATATTTTCCCTAAAAATTTACGGAACAAATTTTTAAATAATATGACAGATAATACAATAAAATTAAAAGAATTAGCAGATAAAGCATATGCTCTTGCTTCTAAAAAAGTAAATTGTTTACCTTCGTGGCCTTTGTCTTCCGGAAGAAGCTTTAGCAGATATAAGGTAAATAAAGTTTTTACCCGCTTTCTGATGCTTCTTTAAAAGAAAACTATACCTCCTCTACTTTTCAGACTAATAATTACAATTGTGTTAAAATATAGCCTGTGATTGAATTTAAAGTAATTAAAAAATCAAATAAAAGCCGGGCAAGAATTGGTATTTTAAAAACTACATTTGGTGAAATTGAGACTCCGAGCCTTGTGACAGTGGCAACTCAAGGCGTAGTCAAGACACTCGATAGCCGGGAAGTTAAGGAAACAAAAACACAGGTTTTAATTTCCAATACTTTTCATCTTCACCTAAGACCAGGAGAAGATGTTGTTAAAAAAAATGGCGGACTGCATAAATTTATGAATTGGGACGGACCTTTAATGACAGATTCCGGAGGATTTCAGGTTTTTAGCCTGGGTTTTGGAAAAGACTTTGGAATTGGTAAAATTTTGAAAGAAAAACCTCAAACTGAGATTAAGATCCAAAAACAACCCAAAATGGTAAAAATTATGGAAGACGGTGTTTCTTTTAGGTCTCCAATTGACGGCAAGCTTTTATTTTTAGGGCCAAAAGAATCAATTAAAATCCAGGAAAAGCTGGGAGCAGATATTATTTTTGCTTTTGATGAGTGTCCGCCACCAAATGCAAGCTATGATTATATGAGGGAGTCAGTTGCCAGAACTCACCGGTGGGCTAAGGCTTCACTTGACTCAAAAAAAACGAAACAAGCGTTATACGGAATAGTGCAGGGAGGAGAGTTTAAGGATTTGAGGATTGAAAGCGCTAATTTTTTAAGCGCTCTTCCATTTGATGGTTTTGGAATAGGCGGTGAATTTGGGTATGAAAAAGAAAAAATGTCTAATATGCTTGGATGGGTTACGGATAAGCTGCCAGAAAATAAACCAAGGCATCTGCTGGGTGTTGGCTACCTGGAAGATATTCCAACAATTGTAACGGGTGGGATGGATACTTTTGACTGCACGGTTCCAACACACTTTGCAAGACATGGAGTGGCTTTTACATCAGAAGGCAGGATAGATATGGGAAAGTCTAAATTTTTGAATGATCTTGAGCCGTTGGATAAAAATTGTAAATGCATGGTGTGCCAATACTATAAAAGAAGTTATATTGCACATCTTTTTAAGGCACGTGAAATTACAGCTTTAAAGTTTTTATCTTTTCATAATCTTTTCTACTTTAACACTGTGGTTGAACAGACAAGAGAAGATATAAAGAGAGGGAAAATATGAGCAAAGTCTACAGGCTTCGCATTTCTTGTCATTGCGAGCGAAATGAAATGGAGCGTGGCAATCTTATTAATAGAGATTGCTTCGTCGTTCCTCCTCGCAATGACAACTGTGGAATTGGTGATAATTTTATTGATTTAATAAATGAATATAATTATAATTTTCCCCACGAACTAATAGCACAGAATCCAGCAAATCCGCGCGACAGCGCAAAACTTTTGATATATAAACAGGGAATGGGAAAAATGTTTTTTGATACTTTTTCAAACCTGACAAAATATTTACCTAAAGATGCGGTTTTGGTTTTTAATGAGACAAAAGTAATTCCTGCAAGATTAACTTTAAAAAAAGAAACTGGTGGCAAAGTGAAGATACTTTATATTAAAACATGTAGGGACTTAATTAAGGTTTTGGCTGATACAAGGTTGAGGACAGACTCCAAACTAAACCTGAACAATAATATTTTTTTTAGAGTTGAGAAACAGGAAGAAAAATATTATTTTTTAAAACCCTCTTTTCCGGTTAAAAATCTTTACAATATATTTGAAAAGTATGGACAAACCCCCCTTCCACCCTATATAAAGAATACTCAGTTGAATGAGGATGAATTAAGAGATAAATATCAGACTGTTTTTGCAAAAATTAGAGGGTCAGTTGCTGCCCCAACGGCTTCTTTGCATTTTACTAAAAGACTTTTGAGTAAAATTGAAAATGCGGGATTTGATATTAGATTTACTACGCTCCACGTAAACCTGGGAACGTTTGCACCCTTAACAGAAGAGAATATTAAGACACAAAAACTTCATAGTGAATATTATAGTATAGATACAGAAACTGCAGCATTTTTAAGTGAAGCAAAAAAATCCGGTAGGCCAATAGTTGCAATTGGAACAACTGTTGTGAGGACTTTGGAGTCTGCGAGTGACAACAAAGGAAACTTGGTCAAACTATTAGGGGAGACTGAACTTTTTATAAAGGAAGGTTATAAATTTAAATTTGTAGATGGTATTGTGACAAATTTCCATGTGCCCAAGTCCAGTCTTTTGATGCTGGTTGCGGCTTTTATTGGGAAAAGAAAGATGTTTGAACTTTATAGAAAGGCTATTGAGAGAAAATTTAGGCTGTTTTCTTTTGGAGATGGAATGATGATATATTAATCATTAGAATTCGTATTTTTGCAGGCAATATTTTGCTGAAAAGAATAAAAGAGGCAAAAAAACAAACGTTATTCCTAAAAGCAATATAGATGTAGTTAAGACATTTCCCTGACCGCTTAAGAGATTGGAAAGAAAAAAACAAATATCAACTATAAATACTGCACAAAATATAAGCGTTAAAATTCCCACACTGCTTGTACTAACTTTTTCAGAATTTTTCCCATCTTTAAAATTTGGGAATATAAAGCTCATTAATATATTTATTACTGACAAAACAAAAATAGAAAAAGACAAAACTAAGAAAGCTATAAGTCCGTACTGCTTAAGAGGAGTAAACAAGAACAGAATTAATAATAAGCCTAAGAATGGAATAGAAAAGAATAAAGAAGAAAATATTTTGGAAGAAAGAATTTTATTCTTTGGAATCAACTGAAAGAAAATCCAGGAAGAAGAACCTTCCCGCGCCACAGAAGGATAAACAATTCTTAGCAGAAATGTTGTTGTAAAAAATAGAAACCAGGCACCAAAGAAAACCAATAAAACGCTTGAATTAGAGTAGCGCACATTTTGCATTGCAAATATTTGAGTGAGAAAGAAACTGAAAAACACTGTTAGCAAGAATAAAAAAACAGAGTAGCTTGCCTCTGATGTTGTCCTAAAAAGGTGGAGTAGGTCTTTGGCAATTAAAGGAGAATTAAAAGCAAAATAACCTTTATAAATATTATTTATTCTTTTGTTTTCATTTGGAGCGGATTTAATGGCTCTAATAGTGGAAGATAAGATCTTTGATTGAATAAAAATAGCTATAAATCCAAAAGATAGTGATACAAAAATCATTTTAACTACTCCCATATTAATTTTTTCTACTAACAATTCATATAGCCAATTTATTAGTATTGGAACCTTTTGAAGAGGAAGATTATTGTATAAAATCATGAAGTCCTTGATTTCAACTTTATAAAATGTTTGAAGATTTTTTGGTAAAATTATATCAATGAAAAGACCGGAAACTGATAAAAATATCAGTAAAATTACTATGAAGGCTGATTTTTTGTGCCAGATAATTACTTTTACAATGTAGATTGAGACTATTCCTGCAATTGAGCTTGTGAAAGTGATTAATAAAATAGACGCGAACAAATACCTAAAAATAACTTCCCAAGGATTAAATGATCTGAAATTCACTATAAAGGCTAAATAAAAAGGCAGAATCAAAAGAGTAATAAACAATATATTCATCAATACTGATTTAAAAAAGAGCCAAATAACAATACTAATATTTTTAATAGGAGACATAAAAATATACTCAAATTCTTTTTTTTGAGATAGAAGAAAATTTGAGTTTGCAATAAGAGAAGAACAAAAAGAAAGCCAGCTTATGACTAAAATTGATGCCTTCAATATATATGAAGCTGTATAAAAACCATACACACTATAACTTGCAAGATTCTGAAAAAATGTTTTTGTAAAAACAAAAAGAATTAGAAAAGTTAGTCCAAAAATCAGGGCAAAACTAAGGAACACAAGGATCTTACTAATTGTGTAATAAGTAAACCAACGTTGAAGTGCTGCAAGGTCTATATAAAATAAATACGTTAATTCTCTCATTTAATATCCAGTACCTTTTTATACATAAATTCTAAGTTTGTGTCTTTTTTAACTTCGGCTTCTACTAATATTTTTCCCTCACCTAAAATACAGACCTTATCCACATAATCTTTTGCAAAAGAAAGAATATGCGTACTAAGAAAAACAGCTCCTCCTTTTTGAGCAAATTTTTTAAGTTCTTTTCCAAAAACAGTTATACTTACAGGGTCCAATCCAACAATGGGCTCATCAATAATAAGGAGTTTGGGATCGCTTAGTAAGGAACAGATAAAAACTAATTTTTGCCTGCTGCCCTTTGAATATTCAGAGATTGGATCTTTAATATTTTTTTCCATCTCAGGAAATATTTGAATTAGGCTTTTTAACTTTGCTCCAATTTCTTTTCTATTTAATCCTCTCAAATTTCCGGTAAAATAGACAAATTCTTCACCCGAAAGGTATTCATAGCAGGAGACATCATCTGAAATATAAAATAAATCTTTTTTAACTGCATCATTTTCCCTTATGTTGTTTTTGCCAAAAATATAAACTTCTCCTGAGGTAGCCTGAAGTAAGCCTACTATTATTTTTATGAGAGTTGTCTTACCTGCTCCATTTGGTCCAATAATTGCATTTACCTTGCCTTTTTCTGCAATAAGAGAGATATTTTCTAAAACTTTTTTGTCTGAATATTTTTTACAAACACTTTCAATTTTTAATGGGATATCATTTCTGCTAATATTCATAATACTTGAGGAACTTGATTTTGAAAATTGTTACCTGTAAATTCATGGATATTTTTAAGTGTAGTTTTTGTGATGTTTTCAAGAGCTTCCTTACTATTGAAAGCGTTATGGGGAGTAATAACAACATTGGGATTACTAAGAAGCAAATGATTTTCCAGAACACAAAGGAGTTCTTTTTTGTCAAAACTTTTAGACAATAGTTCTTTCTCTTCCCTTAAAAGCGGCTCCTCCTCTAAAACATCAAGCCCTGCTGCTCTTACTTTACCTGTTTCTAAAGCTTTTACCAGGGCGTTTGTGTCAATAATTCCTCCTCTTGCAGTATTAATAATAACTACCCCATCTTTCATTTTTTCAAATTCTTTTTCCCCTAATAAATGCCTTGTTTCTTTTGAAAAAGGAATATGGAGCGTAATAATATCAGAGTTTTTTAAAAGAGTTTCCAAATCTACAAGCTTGAAGTCTAAAGATTTTTCAAGTTCCGGATCAGGGTTTTTTTTGTGACCCAGAACTTCCATGCCAAAACCTTTGGCTATTTTTATTACATTTTTTCCAATATTGCCCACCCCTATAACACCTAAAGTTTTTTTGTTGAGATCAAAACCTGTGAGACCCTCAGGAGAGAAATTCCACTCTCTTACTTTTTTATACGATTCTATTATTCTTCTTGAAAGAGCCAGAATTAATGAAAAAGTGTGTTCTGCAACCGTGTATTCCCCATAGGTTGGAACATTTTCAATTAAGATATTTCTTTTTTTACACTCTTCTAAATCTATATGGTCATATCCTGTTGATCTAGTGGCGATAAATCTTAAATTGGGTAGCTTGTCTAGAATATCTTTTTTAAGATCTGAATAGATAAATACAGAAATTATCTCTATGTCTTTTATTTTTGAAATGTCAAAATCTTCATTTAATTTTTCTTCAAAAAAGAGGAGATTATTTCCTTCTGAAAGGTGTTTTTGGAAATAATCTTTTTCGTGATCTTCTATTTCAAAAAAGGCTATATTCATAATGGTTCAAGTCCCTTATATTGTCAAGATTTTTATGATTTACACGGATTTTTTGTGTCTTTATAATCCTAATTTCCTTAGTTTTTTGATTACACGGATAATATTAATCCGGCTCTTACTGACCACACTGATAAACGGGTGTTGGAATCCGCGGAAATCCAAACATTAGACTTTACCAACTTTGCCGACAAAGAATCCGCTGAATCCAAAGGCTTTAATAACCTCCACCATGATTATTCTACAATAAATTGGTCTTGGTCATCAATTGACAAAGTACGTCTTTCCCCCTTAACTATCTTTTCTTCAAGGATTTGACGGGCAATAAATTCTTCTATATGATTTTCTATATATCTTCTTATATTTCTTGCTCCAAATTCCCTGCTATATCCTTCTTTTATTATTTTTTCAAGTACTTTTTCACTGAATGTAATGAAAATTTCTTTTTCTTCTAATTTTTTTAGTGAACTTAAAAGTATAAGTCTTGAAACCTGTTTTGCATCTTCAAAAGAAAGAGGCTTAAAAAACATTACTTCATCAAATCTATTGAGGAGTTCCGGTTTGTAAATGTTGCTTTTAAGTAAATGGTCTAATAGTTGTTTTTTAATATCATCATTATTCAAGTTTTGTGAAACTAAATCATGGACAAGACTGCTTCCAGCATTTGAAGTTGCAATAATAATACAATTATTAAATGAGACTGTTCTTCCTCTATTATCCGTTAGTCTACCTTCATCAAAAACCTGAAGGAAAATATCTAAAAGATGAGGATGAGCTTTTTCAAATTCGTCCAAAAGAATTAGGGAAAAAGGATTGTTTAGAACTTGTTCTGCAAGGGTATTTGGAACATATTCCTCTCCGGGAATTTCTCCCAAAAGCCGCTTTATCTGCTCTTGAGTTTGATACTCGCTCATATCAAATCTAAGCATTGAATTTTTGTTTTTGTAATATACTTCTGCCAGTGCCTTGGCTGTTTCTGTTTTTCCCACACCTGTTGGGCCAAGAAAGAGAAATACAGAAATTGGCCGCTCTCCTTTTACAAATCCACTCCTCAAACGTCTCAAGGCAGAAGCGATGCCCTGGACAGCTTGCTCTTGATCTATAATTCTTTTGTGAATTTCTTCTTCTAAATTTAAGAGGAGTGACTTTTCTTCATTTTCAGGACCCGCTATGGGAACGCTGGTTTTTTCTTCAACTTTTTCAATAATATCTTTCTTTGTTATATTTATTTGTTTTTTGTTACGGGCTTGCGCACATACCTCTTCCAATAAATTAACGTCTCTTCCAGGAGAAGATTTTTCAGGAAGATATAAAGATGAAAGAGATATAGTCTCTTTAATAGCTGAGTATTGAATATTAGTTTTGTATTTTTTCTCAAATTCCTCTACTTTTGTAAGAAGCACTAAATATGTTTCTTTGACATTTGGCTCTTTTAACCTTATTACTTCAAAAAACTTCTTTACATCTGTTCTTTCTTCTAAATACTTTTTATAAGCTGAATTTGTTGTGGTTGCAATAATAGGAATACTTGAATTTTCAAGATATTCATACAGATTTCCGGAAATATCTAAATTAAAACCTCCTCCTCCAAAAATATTTTCAAAATTTTGAAGAAAAAAGACTATAGACCCCGTATGAACAAGCTCTGAAAAAAGAGCATCAATTTTTTCATTTATGCTATCACTATTCTGATTGCCTGCCATAAGCTTTCCAACTAACAATTCATAAACTCTTCTTCTACCAAGCCTTACCGGAACATTTCTCATATAGATTTCGTAAGTAATATATTCTACTAATGTTGTCTTTCCTATTCCCGGCTCGCCAACAAGAAGAATGTTATTTAAATCATTTTTAGAAAGTATTGAAATTAAATGACTGTATTCTTCTGATCTTCCAATAAGTTTTGGCATATATTTTGCAGATAAAACTTTTAAGGTTAAGTTGACTGTATATTTTAAAGTCTCTATACTCCAACCTTCAGCAAGGCTATCAAAGGCACCTTTCCCAAATAAAGTTAATATTGTTTTTTCTTTGTTGTCTATATCAAACCTTTGCCTTGCCCAAGAAAGGATATTTATGGCATCTTTTTTAGTTAATTCCTGGTTTTCCAAAAATCGGGTCTTTTCTTCAGATAAGATTAAAAATGAAATAAACAGATCTGCTGAAGTTATATCTTGTCCTTCAAGATCTATTACCAACTTACCGGCTTGTTCTAATATTTCTTGTTTGGAAAAACTGAGCTCTTCAAGTTGTGGATCTTTGCCGATTTTTTCAATAATAAATTTAATTTCTTTTTCCTGCATTAATTTTTTAATAAGGGTTGGTACATCAGGCGAATCTCTAAAGATTAGACGGGGAGCAAAAAATATCTGATCTTGCAGATTTTCTTCTGAAATTGCCTCTTCTGATGGTTTTACTTTGTTCACTTTAAACTGAATAAAGACTTCATTGACAAGAAAGAGTGATGAAGCCAGAAGGATAATTTTAAATTGAGGAATATTATTAAAAGAAATAGCAAGAGATAGTATAAGGGAAATTAAGATTAAAAATCTTAGAAAGACCACTTTTTTGTGGTTAAAAAATCTATAAATATTAAAGTAATGTGTGATATTGCTCATTTTACGTTTTATTCAAGTAAAACATTTTTAATGTCTTTGATATAACGGATTCTTTAAGTCTTGAAAATCTTAAAGTTTTTATGTTTGGATTACGCGGATAATTAGATACTTGTGTTAATCCAATAGTTAAGTTCTTACGATTTATAAGAGGATAAAAATCTGTGTAATCTAAAAATTGTAATAATATTTTTTTCATGTGATTAATACATATAATGGTATAAATGGAAAAAACAAAAATATAATTAGAGCTATAAATTCTAGAATAAATACTAACAGCAAGATTGCAAATGAAGGAATCAAGATCAAGGTTTTGATAAATATGCCAAGGCCGATTGAAAAACCTACCAGGCCTTTTCTATATTCATTCTTGATGGGGTCAAAAAAGGTATGTACCAGAATCGGTGTTGAGAGAAGATCAATAATGTACCTGTCAAGTTCTACAAAATAATTTATAAGACTGAAGACTGCGTCCTTGTACCAGAATAAAACTAAGTTAAATAAATAGCTAACTAAAAACATAGGCTATGTTTAGTTTAGGGTGGATACGAGAATAAATCAAGGAGATAGTGGCAGGTCGCGGGTAGCAGGTAGCAGGTAGTGAGTATTTATTTTTTTAGAAGGTCGGACCTTATACAAGGTCCGACCTTGAGAAATAAGTAAGATGCATAAGATTGACAGCAAAATATAAAGATGTCACAATGAAATTATATAGAAAGGAGGTGAAAAATGGAAAAGGTTATCAAGATTGGAAAAGCTAAATTTAAAGTTTATGATTTTGTTGTTTTTGCTCTGCTTCTTTTTGTGGCATTATTTATAGCAATTTTAAGTGCAGCGGCACAATTAAATATAAATTTTAATGTTATTGTAGCAGTTGTTTTTGGAGTAGAAGCAGCTTATATACTTGGGGTAATAAATAAAAGAAATAAAAAATAGGAAGATTTTATAAAGAAAATTAAATTGCTAAAACCAGTGTTTTTTGGTAGATTCTTTTTATACCCCTCATCTCACTCTTTTTATATAAATTGTTGTAATTGTTAAAAATTTAACGTATTGTTTATATATGGAAGGAGAATTTCCTCAACCAGGACGAGACGAACAGACTGAAGGAAAAAATGACAGCAACCAATCTTCTGCTGAAAATCCAACTTATAAACAGAAAGTAAAAACACCAGGAAAAACTTACCTTTCAAGATTACCAAAAGTAAGAAGTGTATTAAAAGGAGGTGTTGCTGCTGTAACAGCAATCGGCTCTATGTTAATACCTTCTGATTCAGGAAACATCTCTCAAGAAGCTGCTCAGGCAGCTGCTCATTTGCCTCCTGGCATAAGTCAGCCAGGTGAATTTCTTAAACCACCTCAACAATTTCAGTACGTTGCTCAAGAGAGTGCATCTGTAAACGACAGTCAGTCTAATAAAGACAATGTACAAGAATCGATTCCCTTGGAAGAAAAAGACATGCAGACCCGATTTATGGAAGCGGCTGAGAAAGAAAGGAAGCAAAAAATAGAAGCTTTGCGGATAAATGAAACTGCTCAAGAAATTAATAGAAACACCGTAATTATTGACTACGCTTTCAGTATGGAAAATCCCCGATTGCAAATGATGGCACCTCAAGCAAGTCAAGAATTGTTATTCAAAAATATACTAAAAGATGATTATGTATCTGCCGAGCAACTTGAACAAGAATTTGGAGAAAATTTTAGAGAGAAAATGGATGATGTTTGGAAAAAATATCCTAAAGTAGCATTAGCATATTACTGGTTAAATGAGTATGGAAATCACGGAATACCTGTAGAAAGATCTACAAGTACTGCTTTGGAGGCATTTGGATTCAGCAGTGAACAGTCGGATTTTTATCCTCTTCAAAATTTATCTGCTAAGGCTGATACGAATATTTCAGATTACGAAATTAAGCAAGATGAACTAGGTAATACTGGAATTTTTAGTGAAATAAAGCCTGAATTACTTATTGATGTAATAAAAAAAATAAATAATGTTCATCCCGAAAAAACAAGATTTAATTTTAGCTTTACACTAGGAAAAGGTGGATTTTGGGTTATTACAAAAGAAATGGTAACTCCAACAGAAGATATTCCAAATTTTTTGGGCTTGTTTGATGAAAAAAGGGATGAAACTGTTTATTTTCCAGAGACAGCTATAGGTTCTATAACAAATAAAGGAGTAAGGGTAGTTTCCCAAACAGGAGAACCTATAAATCCTCTGAACAAAGAAGAAATGGAAAAAGAGAAGAAAAAGGCAACTCAAGCTTTAATAAAAGAAACAACTTATGACTCACCGCGTTTTAGCAAAGTAGATGGATATAATCCTGCAAATGCTTCAGAAAGTCTTTCTAAAATCTTTAAGGTTGTAGACGCTTTTCCTGATAGCATATTTTTTGCGGCTGCAGGAAATAATATAGATGATTTAAGAGAAATGAAAGATCAGCAACCAAATAATTTAGTTTTTGTTGCCCAGTGGAACTCTTATAAAGATGGACCTGATGGAAGAGTTGATGGAGCAGATATTTATTTTGATAATTATTTTTTTGGATTAGGAGCTGGAAGCAGTTTTTCAACACCTGCAATTAGCGCTTTGGCTGATATTTTAGAAACTTATGGATTGGATAATAGACAAATTGTGAGTACCTTAAGGTCATCTTGTGATCTTGTGAGCTATGAGAGAGATGGGCAAGTTTTTGATGCAGACTTATTTAACCCTGAAAAGTTCAAAGTAATTTTGGAAACATTAAAAACTGAGCAAGAACTAAAAAAGGTGCATTAGAACCAGTGTTTTTTGGTGGATTCTTCTTCAAATTCTCTAAGAAGGTCTTTTTGGCGGTTGTTTAAACGGGTTGGAATTTTTACCCTAATTCTCACGTAATGATCCCCCTTACCTTTATCTCTTAAGTGGCTCACACCTTTTTCTTTTATTCTTATTATGGCATTAGACTGCGTACCCTCTGGAATTTTTAGCTTTACAGGGCCTTCCACGGTGTTTATCTCAACAATATCTCCCAAAACTGCCTGGGTCATAGATATATCCTTTTCTGTAACTATATCATATCCTTCTCTTCTAAATTCAGGATGTCCCCCTACTTCTATTACAATATCAAAATCATCAAATTTTATTCTGGAACCATTGTCTACACCTGCGGGGATTTTTATTTCACGGGTTTTTCCGTTGATATTAACTTTTTTTGATGTGCCTTTTATGGCTTCCATAAAGTCAATTTCAATTGAGTAAGCCGGCTTTCTTCTGCCAAAAGGAGAACCGCCGCCAAAAAACTGTTCAAAGATTTCAAAAGGATCAGAAAAACCGCCAAAGTCAAAATTTTGATTTCCTCCATTTGAATAATAAGTATAAGTGAATGGGCCCTGTCTGCCCCCTTGATTATAACCTCCAAAAGGACCACCTGCACCCGGTCCTCCATTTTCAAAAGCCGCGTGACCAAATTGATCATAGGTTTGTTTTTTCTGAGGGTCTGACAAGACCTCATAGGCTTGGTTTATTTCTTTGAACTTTTCTTCTGCCTCTTTAGTCTTGTTTTTGTCAGGATGATACTGCAGGGCAAGCTTTCTATAAGCTTTTTTCATTTCTTCAGGTGTTGAAGTTCTTGGAACACCTAATATTTCATAGTAATCTTTTTTATTAGCCATAATATTTAGTTTAAAGTTAAAAATTCAAAGTTAAAAATTGCAGTTAATAATTTAAAGTTATATAAATTTTGCATTTTGAATTAATACTGTTTCGGATTTCGGATTTATTTGTTTATATTATACTAAAAAAGCGCTAAACGCGCTTAAGACGATAAAAATCTATCTCAATCTAAAGGTAAAGGTTTATTGGTTTTATCTACCTGCCCGAATTCTTGCTCTCATAGAGCTACTTCTCATAGCTGAAGAACCATCTATTGGATTAATGTGTCTTCTTCGTGCAGCAGGAGACACTACTCTTCTATCACTCTTTGTTCCCGTTATGCTTCTATGATGTTCAATTGCACAATATACGTCATACAAATCAACACGTCCCCCTTCCATAACAGTTCCACCATCTAAAGAATGAAGCAATTCTCTTTGTAGACTTAATAAGCCTTGCAGACCTAATGTATTAAGAGAGGCTGTTCTTTCCCCTTCTTTATTTCTTGTCATCGTCTACCACTTCTCCCTCCATTGGGCTTTCTTCTTTTGCGGTTTTTTCTTCTTCCTTTTTTTCTTCATTTTCTTTACCTTCTTCCGCTTGGGCCTTCGCATCTTCCTGTTTTTTGTACATTTGTTCTCCTATTTTTTGCAATGCAGAGGAGAGATCCTGGGTCTTCTCTTCTATTTCTTCTTTTGTCCCGGTATCCAGAATTCCTTTAAGAGCGCTTATTTTATCTTCTATATCTTTTTTGAGGGATTCTTCAATTTTGTCACCTTCATCTTTAAGGGCTTTTTCAGCTGTAAAGATCAAATTGTCTGCACTATTTCTTGCTTCAATTTTTTCTTTTTTCTTCTGGTCCTCTTCTGCGTGAGCTTCTGCTTCCTTGGTCATTTTTTCTACCTCTTCTTTATTAAGTCCTGTAGATCCTGTAATCTTTATGCTTTGAGTTTTGCCCGTAGCATTATCTTTGGCTGTAACTGAGAGGATGCCTGATGCATCAATATCAAAAGTTACTTCTATTTGTGGAACACCGCGGGGCGCAGGTGGAATTCCATCCAAAATAAATCTACCAAGGGATTTGTTGTCTTGAGTCATTGGCCTTTCTCCCTGAACCACGTGGATTTCAACTTGTGTCTGATTGTCTCCTGCAGTTGAGAAAACCTGAGATTTTTTGGTGGGAATTGTTGTATTTTTTGAGATAAGCGCAGTTGCTACGCCACCCAACGTTTCTATGCCCAGGGTCAAAGGTGTAACGTCTAAGAGCAAGACATCTTTTACTTCCCCTCCCAAAACTCCTGCCTGAACTGCGGCTCCAATTGCAACCACTTCATCAGGGTTAACACTTTTATTTGGTTCCTTGCCAAAAAACTTAGAAACTTCTGCAACAATTTTGGGCATTCTGGTCATCCCACCAACTAAGATTACCTCATCTATTTTTTTGGCATCAACACCTGCGTCTTTGAGGCATTCTTTTACGGGAGCAAATGTTTTTTCAATAAGATCTGCAACTAACTGCTCCATCTTTGAACGGGAGATTTTCATTGTAAGATGGAGAGGGCCCCCAGGGCCTTGTGTAATAAACGGCTGGTTAATTTCTGCTTCAAGAGATGAAGAGAGTTCTATTTTTGCCTTTTCTGCTGATTCTCTAAGTCTTTGCAAAGCCTGTGGATCATTTCTTAGATCAATTCCATTTTCTTTTTTGAATTCGTCTGCAATATGATCTATGATTTTTTTATCAAAATCATCTCCTCCAAGATGTGTGTCTCCGTTAGTTGCTTTTACTTCATAAACGCCATCTCCGAGCTCTAGAACAGATATGTCAAAAGTTCCACCACCCAGATCGTAAACTGCGATTGTATGAACGTGTTTCTTGTCTAATCCGTAGGCAAGCGCTGCTGCTGTTGGTTCATTGATAATGCGCAAAACTTCAAGCCCGGCAATTTCCCCTGCTTGCTTGGTGGCTTGGCGCTGTGCATCATCAAAGTAGGCTGGAACAGTAATAACTGCCTGTGTAACCTTTTCTCCAAGGTAGTTCTCTGCGTCTTTTTTGAGTTTTTGGAGGATCGTTGCTGATACCTCCTGAGGAGTAAGATTCTTTCCTTCTACTTCTACAACTGCCATGCCTTCTCTTCCTTCTTTTATTTCATAGGGGAGCCACTTTTTGTCTCTTTGGACAGATTCATCCTTGTATCTTCTTCCCATAAGTCTTTTTATGGAGAAGATAACCTTCTTGGGTTTTAGAACCATTTGCCTCTTGGCAACGTCGCCAACAATTTTATCAATAGGATCTACCACGGAAGGTGTAACATTTCTTCCCTCAGCTGAAAAAATGACTTTAGGGGATCCCCCCTCCATCACTGCTATTGCTGAATTTGTTGTTCCTAAATCAATTCCTACAATCTTTGCCATATATTTTTCTAGCGTTTAGTTTGCTAGCGTCTAGCGTTTAGTTGTTTTAGATATATTTATCTTAAACTAAAAACCATGCGTTAGTCAACTAATTCTTCTTCTGTTTTTAAGTTTTTATCCTCATTGCTCTTTCCTACTTTAACTTGTGCGGGCCTAAGTAATTTCCCCTGTAGAGTAAATCCAGGTAAAACCTCTTCAATGACCATATCCTCTTCTCCCTCTACTATCTCAACACATTCCATCAGCTCTGGATTAAATTCTTTGCTTTCTGTTTCTACCCTCTCAACTCCTACTTCTTTTAAAACATCATTTACTTTTTTAATTGTTAGCTTCAAGCCCTCATCTTTTACATATTTTCCTGCAAGGAAAAGTGTGTCTAGAGCAGGAAAAATTCTTAATAATAATTCCTTGTTGGCAAATTTTATTGTTTCTCTCTTTTCTTCTCCTACTCTTTTTTCTAAATTCCTATAATCTGCTACTGCCCTTTTAAGTTGATTTTCAAGATCGTTAATTCTTTTTTTTAGCTCTTCTACTTTTTCACTTGGACGGTCCTGCTTTGGGAGATCGCCCTGCTGAGTCTTGTCTTGTTTATTTTCTGCGTCTTTAGTAACCATATTTGATCTTTGATTTTTGATATTTAATATTTATCAATTACCAGCTTGCTACCTCATCTATCAAACTACCATAATATTTTACAAAAGGAATTACAACTTCATACCTTATTCTAGTTGGACCTAAAACACCAACAGAGCCTAAATGATTGCTTCTGGTATGAAATTTGGAAAAAACAAAACTATATGGTTTTAAAAGAGTTTGCTCAAATTCATCTCCCAGAAAAACACCAAATTCATTTTCAATGCTTCTCCAAAGGGAATCAATGTAGGAAAAATCATCTAAAACGTTGAGGAGGTTTTTGGCGATATCAATGTCGTAGAATTCAGGAGTTTCAAGAATATGTGAGTAGCCTGAAAAGTAGAGATCTCCATCTTCTGTGCTAGCAACGGCAAGGGATTTTGTTTTGGCTGCAAGATTTTTGGTAATTTCTCTAAGAAATTTATCTTCATTCTCCCTTAAATCCCAAACTTTTTCTTTTGTTTCTACTTCTTCTGCAACAGAAAGCTCTTTTTCTTTCATTAATTCGTTAATGTAAAATTTTAGAGCCTTGCTGGTAGGAATTCTACCTGAAGAAGAGTGGGATTTGCTTAAGTAGCCAAGTCTTGCCATTTCTGCCATTTCATTTCTAATAGTTGCGGGGGAGACTCCTAGGTCATATTTTTTTTCTAAGGTTTCTGAACCCACAGGTTCTGCGGTATCAATATACTCCTTAATGATGTTTTTTAAGATGTCTATTTGTCTTTGCTTTAAATCGTGCATGGTTCTTAATAAAATTCGAATAAATCTGGATGGTTAGCAATAATATAACACGACTGCTAATTTTTGTCAAGACCCTTTTATTTGTATTTTATATCTAGTATTTAGTATTAAGTATTAAGTACACGTTGAGATATTAGAGGAATTTGAAGGTGGAGAGGATTTGATTGAAAACATCAGCATATCTTGAATCGATAGCACCTAGGGTGAAATAGTATTCTTTATTGTTTTTTATTATGACGACTGTAAAATTATTGATCCCAACTTTTTCATTTCTAGTTGCTCTGAACCCCGTTATTCCATCAACTTTATAATCCTGAATCAGATAATTACCATAATACTTCTTTATCTTTTCTAGACTTACATCTTTTTGCCAAGGGTGAGTAACATACATAAGAAAAACGTCTTTATCTTCTGAATTCTTTCTACCACTTGAAAAATCGCTATGATCATAATTACTAATTGTGGTTGTATCAATATTTCCGTTTGGATCATTTGATTCATAAATAAAATAGTTTGCTGGATATTTAAAAGAGAATCCATATTGAGTGTTTATATATGTTTTCCAATTAGAGGTATCAAATGAGGAAGTTTCAGTATTTGTGGATGTTTGTTGTTGTGAGAGGAAGTAGGGTCTTAGAGGAGAAAAGTAGATGAAAAGGACAATGGCAGAAAGCGCTCCAAAGAGAAGAAAAAAGATCTTGAGGGAATGATTAACAGTTTTTGTCTTTACCCTTCTATTTTTTACTGTTTTTTTTACCTTC
>QZIP01000001.1 GCA_003599595.1 Candidatus Parcubacteria bacterium | reverse complement strand
ATGGTCTTTGGCTCCCCGTGGAGAAACGCCGAGCGCGAATTCGCGCTCGGCATCATCACAACGGTCGCCATAAGAAAAGGAAAGTGGTGCGCCGTCGAGGCCAGCATGTTCGGCGAAATCCTGAAGCAGGTCCCTTTTCATATCTTTCCTGCCCAGGATACCATCAACGCCGTCTGGGCTTTAGGTGACGAGGGATACCTGGAAATCGTTACAGTCGACGGAAAAGATCACATCCTCCCCAATCCCGAACTGGCCGAGATATTGAATCACTGCCAACTGCGCTACGCCTAGCATCAAGATCCGCAACAACTGAATAACAAGTGCATTGGGCACCCAAGGATCGATTGAATTCGATCCAAGGGTGCCCTTTGTCGTTTAAAAGACCACAAGCCTACCTCACAAACACAATACAGGTGCAACACAACGTCTCCCTAATTCATAATTCAAAATTATTAGTTGTTTACAAATCGTCGCCCTGCGACACCTTAGATTTGCAATTTGACATTTGAGATTTGAGATTATATTAATTACGCCTTGCCAATTATCTCCCGCTTGGTCTATAATCTCCATACTGTTTAATCATCACTACCTTATATGAACATAAACAAAAAATCAGTTCTTCTTCACAAAAAACTAAAAGGAAAACTTGAGGTTGTACCAAAATTCAAAGTCAAAACCCAGGAAGACCTTTCCCTGGTTTACACGCCAGGAGTAGCAGAAGTCTGCAAAGAAATTGCCAAAGATGAAAAAAAAGCCTATGAACTCACCATCAAAAACAATTCCGTTGCCATAATTTCAGACGGCTCAGCAGTTCTAGGACTTGGAAATATTGGACCATATGGCGCTATCCCAGTTATGGAAGGAAAAGCTCTTCTTTTTAAAGAATATGCAAATATTGATGCCTTCCCTATCTGCGTCAACACTCAAAACTCATTTGAAATAATCAACCTGGTAAAAAACATTGCCCCTATTTTTGCCGGAGTAAACCTGGAAGACATCTCAGCTCCCAGATGCTTTGAAATAGAAGATGCCCTCCAGGACATAGGTATCCCGGTTTTTCATGATGACCAACACGGAACAGCTATAGTTTTACTAGCAGCGCTTATTAACTCTGCAAAACTAGCAGGCAAAAGACTAACAGACTTAAAAGTAGTCATAAGCGGTGCAGGCGCAGCAGGAACGGCAATTACCAACCTACTGCTATGTATAGGACATGACCCAAAAGTATGTGAATCTGTAAAAGAAATAATAATTTGTGACTCAAAAGGAATTATCTCAAAAGACAGGACCGACATTGAAAACAACCCTCATAAAATGAGACTTGCAAGTATTACAAATAAAAAGAACAC
Source organism: Candidatus Parcubacteria bacterium (assembly GCA_003599595.1). Lineage (GTDB taxonomy): Bacteria > Patescibacteriota > Microgenomatia > Levybacterales > GWA1-39-11 > SURF-62. The sequence continues at coordinate 26,794 of QZIP01000001.1, read as the reverse complement.
CAACGGTTCTCTCTCTGATGCGCTTGAATCCGCGGATGTTTTTATAGGAGTAAGTAAAGGAGATGTCTTAAAACCAAGTCTGATAAAAAAAATGGCTCCAAAACCAATTATTATAGCCATGGCCAACCCCACACCTGAAATTATGCCGGACACCGCAAAAAAGGCAGGAGCTTTTATTGTAGGAACAGGTAGGAGTGATTTTCCAAATCAGGTAAATAATGTCCTTGCTTTTCCTGGTGTTTTTAGAGGCGCACTGGACGCAAGAGCAAAAATCATTACCAACAAAATGAAAATTGCCGCCGCTTTTACCCTAGCTTCCTGTGTTAAAAACCCCACCGTTAACAATATTCTTCCTTCTGCTCTTGACAGAAGAGTTATTCCCAAAATCGCCAAAGCAGTAAAAAAAGCCTACCAAAAGGAATAACACGAATAATAGGACTTACGCACTTTCTTGTCATTGCGAGGCTAAATGCCGAAGCAATCTCTTTTTAAATCGAAACTAACTGCGTAAGTCCTGGAATAAGTGAATATTGATTGATGATTTATGATTAATGATTTTCTATTCATGAATCTTTATTCTTTAATCAATTTTGTCAGCCAAAGGCTGATCGTCCTTTGGACGGAACTTGTTTTTGATATTTGATCTTTGACCTTAAAGTAATTGGGAACTAAATTTTAAAAGTTATTAGTTATAAAATTCGCCCTTGTAGTTCAATGGACAGAACGAAAGCTTCCGAAGCTTTTAATGTGGGTTCAACTCCCACCAAGGGTACTACAACTAAACGCTAGAAGCTAATTTCTAGACGCTAATGATGCTTATCCAGAGGAAAATTTCTTGCAAGCCATTCACCAGATCTCTCTGTAAAAGTTTCTTTTACCTTTTCCCTGTACGGCAAAAAATGCACCATTACTCTTCTAACATGATCACGTCCAACATTTCCCAAACTAATTTTTAACTCGCCCGGAAGTATGGTCTCAGTCCTAATTATTAAAGTATCTACTCCATCTATCTTTTTAAAATAAAAGTCATAAAGCTCTGTCCAAAGATAATAATGATCCTCAACAGTCACTCCTTCAGTACTTATCCTGTAATGAAAATTCTTGGGTGGAACAAAGCTTAATACAAAAGCCAGGAATACCAAAGACAAAACTACAACCATCAAAGAATATTCTGAAAAAAGAAAGAGAATTATCTCAACCAGCATCACAATTATCATCGCAGAGAAATAATACTCTTTATCTTTTTTTCTAAATGGTCTGCCTGGAGCGCTCCAAGAAAGAAGTGTTCTTACATCAAACAAATCTGCATACTCATCCATCTCTTCATCCACTCTTTCTCCATGATGTAAGCTTTGAGATTTATCATCCATAACTCTATAATGCAGGAATCTCAACAATAAATCAATAGGACTAGTGTCTAGCAACTAGCCTCTAGGGTATAGTGAATTGGAAAAACTTTTTAAAATTTAACTAGACGCTAAACGCTAGAAGCTAATTGCTAACTTAGAAGATTATAATTCAGCCAGTGTGGTACTATTCCCAACCTTGTTATCCTTTACATACTGAAGATATCTTTCTGTTGAAGAAAGTCTCTTATGCCCCAATATTTTTGAGAGAAAAACAATAGAAACTCCACCCTTCAAATGATGTGAAACAAAAGTATGTCTAAGATCATTTATCTTTGCATTTTCTATTCCTGCTTTTCTGAAATATCTTTCAACCGCATCTCTAATATTTCTTACCAAAAATGGCTTACCTGTTTTTGTAACAAACAAGTGATCATCAGCTGTTTCCGATCTTACTTCCATATATTTTTTAAGAGCTTCTTTGGCCCTTCTGTTCAAGGGAACTTCGCGTGCCGCATGGCCCTCATATGGCCTTATATGTAAAGAATTTTGTCCAACATCTTGTTTTCTAAGATTTGCAAGCTCACCTATTCTTATACCTGCTTGAAGCAAAATCTCAATAATAGCATAAATTCTTGGGTCAGAAGAAGCCACATCTCTTAAAGATCTATATTCAAGCGGACTTAAAATTCTAGGAGGATTAAGTTCATATTTAGGATGTGCAACAGCAAGTGAAGGATCATCAGTTATGTACTCATTAATCTTTAAAAACCTATAAAAAGTTCTAGTTGAGTTGAGCTTACGGGACAAAGACTTGGCCGTGTACCCCTTTCCTGAAAGCTTAGTCAAAAAAGCTTGAATATCATCACTTGTAACCTCATGGATATGATGTTTTTTGAGATCCTCTAAAAAACCAATTAGCTGGTCAATATCCTTACCATATGCTAATATAGTTGCAGAAGCCCTATTTTTTGATTTTAAAAAACCATTAAAGCTCTTGTGAGCATCTTTAAGTCTAGTTAAATTATTCATATATGTGTACCCTTAAGTTGAATATAATTCCTAAAATCTTGGATTTTACAGATAAAACATATTTAGTGCAATCTCAAAGCTAAACATTGTGGATCCCGCAGATAAAATCCGTGAAATCTAAAACACTAATGGATATTTTAAATTACGAATTAATTCCAACAAAGCCTATAATATCAAGAGTGAGAAGTTTTGTCAAGGACTACTTTCAGGCTCAAAGATATCAAGCTAAAATTTAAAAATTTGAAATTTCATTGAAAATTAAAAATTTAAAATTGAAAATTACATAAATATGCGTAAAATCGTTGCCCTCTTAATAATCATCGGTCTTGTCTTAATTATTAAAAACATGATCTTTTCTATTGGCAATCTAATACAAAACGATAAAATAGTCTCAAGCCTTAAAGCAAAACTGACAGAAAAGAATCAAGAAAACAAATTCCTCCAAGAAAAGCTTTTCTATGTTAAAAGCAATGATTTTGTAGAAAAAGAGGCCAGAACCAAACTAAGTCTAACAAAAAAAGGCGAATTTATAGTAATTATGCCCTCGTCCGAAGCCTCAGCAAAGACTGACATCATCTCAACTACCCCCAACTGGCAAAAATGGTGGAACCTGTTCTTCTAAACCCTCTAGCAAAACGTGTCTCCTTGAGAATCCTGAGCTTGCCGAAGGAAACGAAAGGTGACTCCTTTGCAAAAAACCTTTAAAACGCGAAAGGCCCCGTCATTTTGACGGGGCCCAAAAAGACAGCCTCCGGAAAGTCATACTACAAAGGGGTGGTAAACATCCAGCCCTACCAATTCACAGTTCATCGCGGGACCCACAACTGGATAATCCACTAAGAAATCTTCTCCTCCAACCCTGAACCACAGCCTGCCAGACTTACGGCTCCAGAAGAGCCAGAGATGCCAAGCATTGAGGCGGAATGCGCCGTCAGCCTGGGAAAGAATGCACTCCGTAACTCGCTCCACTCCTGCCATCTTAAGCCCCTTTATAGGAGAAAGGGTTCCTGTAGGACTACCCTCCCTCCTATGCACATCAGCATCTCCAGCACCTGCATGACACGCTCCCGCTCGTCCGGCGATCCCACTCTAATCCCGGAAACAGCTTCCGGACTTGGCTCCCTCTCAAACCTTGACATTCCTTCCACGGTACATTCTCCTTTCCAAAACGCTTAATAGATCTTGATTGCGAGAATACTAATTCCAGGAATATCTCTCAAAGCATCTTTCACTACCTTCCGATGGACTGGAGCAAATGGACCAATTACTCCAGCCTGTTTCTTACCCTTCTTCACAATAAAATACATCATCCCTCGAACAGGATTCACCACTTCCCAATGGCCCGGCTGTTCAGCATCTTCAAAAGCCCTATGTACTCCGCTCTGAAATCCATCCCGAATCGCTTCCAAAATGCTCGTCATCCCCTCTCTCCTTCTCTATCTTTTTTGAATGGGCAACACTTCATACATTAAATTAATGTACAAAATGTCACCCACTCGGCAAACAACTTTCCGTTAGAACTGTTAATGTGCAAAATACTCTAGACGCTAAATAGACAGCAAATGCCTATCTTTATCTTAGAAGTAAAAGAATAATACTAAATTTAACTTGAAAAATCAAACTTATAGGATATCAAAGAGTTATCTAAAGGTAAATAAAATATTCTTTTAACATTGCCTTTAAAGTTGTTTTTCCTTTAGTAGTTTTAAAATAATCTTCTCTTCTTTTCGCATCTTTCACATCTCTATATGCTTCATAGAATATGAAATCAAACGGCGCATATGCTTTAGTTGATTGCTCTTCTTTTTTATTGTGCTCAAAAAAACGCTTTCGGAGATTAGAGGTAAAACCTACATAGATAAAATCTTTTAGTTTACTTTTGAGGACGTAAACGTAGAAAAATTTCATAAAACTGGGACGTACTATACAGTACATCCCAACGCGCACTGCTACCTACACATCATAACTTAGTCTACTGACAACCATTAACCAAACTGCGTAGCAGTGCACCGAATGGTGCGCTGTTGCGGAGCCAGGAATCGCACCTGGTCTAGGAGATTATGCAAACTGTAATCTCCAATTACTTGGAGTGCCGGACTATATCATTCCCAAGCTAAACTCGGGATTTGGCGTTTAGTCTCTACGGTGTCCCTTCAAAACTTTAGTGAAAAGGGTTCCCTCGGTATTACCCTCCGCCCACGGGCCGATTGGGTTTCACCGATATAGCCAAATTATCATCTCAATATTTCTATTAAGCGAGCCCATTTTGAGCCTCCTGTGCAGCTTTACACTACCCCGCGTATTCTATTAATGAACAATATTTATTATAGATCTCATCACCCTCTATGTCAACCTTGAAAACGAACCCCTACAAATAGTACAATATGTCTTGAATGGCAAAATCGAAAGAAAAACTCAAAGCAAGAGAACTTAGAGCAAAGGGAGAAAGCATAAAATCTATTGCAAAAAAGCTTAGAGTCTCTTCAAGTACAGCTAGCCTCTGGTGCAGAGATATTAAATTATCCCAAGAACAAATAAAAACTCTTGAACAACACTCCAAAGATCCAAATTACGGAAAAAGATTAGCATATTCACTCAAACAACAAGCAGAAAGATCTAAAAAAATACAAATATTAAAAGAAACGGGAGTCAAAGAAATAGGAAATCTTTCCAAAAGAGAATTATTTTTAGTAGGAGTTTCTCTTTATTGGGCAGAAGGCTTCAAAAAAGACAGTCAGGCAGGTTTCGCTTCTTCAGACCCAAACATGATCAATATTTTTCTTAAATGGCTAACAGATTGCCTTAATTATAGCACACAAGATTTAAGTTTAAGAGTAACATCTAATATTAGCCATCAATATAGAATTATGGATATACAAAATTACTGGTCTACAATAACAAAAATTTCTATAAAGAATTTCCAAAAACCTTTTTATCAAAAAGTAAAATGGAACAAGATTTATGAAAACCCTGAAAATTACCATGGTGTTCTCAGAGTAAAAGTCAGAAAAAGCACAGATCTATTAAGAAAAATTCAAGGCTGGATAGAAGGCCTAAGCAATAACACATAACCAGCCATTGACACGCTCAGATTGTTTTACTACAGTATAAATAATGACTAAATACATAAATTCCGCACTCTGGATTATCCTAATCCTCTTTACTCCCCTTACTTTTCTTGGCATCCTCTCCCAAAACACAATCCCCGGTGACTTCCTCTACCCTTTCAAGCGCCAGCTTGAAAACACAGCCCTTGCTCTTGCCTCCACCAATCCTGATAGCAAAGCCTCTCTTCAAACAGAACTTACAGACAGACGTTTCTCAGAAGCAGAAGCTCTCCTTGTTACAAAAGTAGACACAACTGCCCTAAATGATTTTTTCACCCAGGTAGAAACTACTACTCAAGCCGTAGACAGCCTCAAAGACCTTGATCAAAAAGAAGCGCTAAGAGAAAAAATGCTTTCTTCCATTGAAGAATATGAAATAAAACTTAATCAGGCAGAAATAAAACTGCAATCCACCCCAACTCCTACTTCTGCCCCTCAATCACAACCTCCCCTACAAAACACCGGCTCTCAAAATCCGCCAAATAATTCTGTGTCAACAGTCACAAATAACACATCTCAACAATCATCTCCAATCACCCCTACAATCTCAACCTCCAAAACCACCCTAACAACCCCAACCACCCCTATCGCCCCACCTTCTACTACCCCATCTCCTGCACCATCCACCAGTCTGGCAGAACTTGAAAAAAGAAAAAATGCAGAAGAGTCCCTCAAAAGGGCAAAAGAAAAACTTGAAAAAATAAAAAAAACCCTGGAAGAAAAGAAAGGGCAAAAAGAACTTGAAAAAGAAACTAGAAAAGAAGAACAAGACCAAAGAAAACAAAACAGAAAAGAATAAAAATAAACTTCTAATTGTTAAATTGCTACATTGTTAAAAATATGTCCTGACTGTATTCGGAAAACAACATTTAGCCCCGGTTAAATCGGGGTAAACAATGTAACAATGAAACAATGTAATAATCTAACAATTTGCAATAATTACATTATTGCTTGTTTTCCTCCTTTTTTTCCTGTAAAATACAAACAGTGTAAAAAGAGTTGTTTTAAAAGATTTACGTTCTCAAACATAAGCAAATCCGCGTAAATCCAAAAACCAGCTTATAAAAAGCCGGCAGATAAAAATCAGCGGGATCAAAAGACAATAACAACATCCCGGCACACGAATATAATGAAAAGAGAAAAGCTTACCGTTAATCCAAGAACTGCCCTGGGTAAGAAAGTAAAAAAACTCAGAAAACAAGGCCTTATTCCGGCGAATATTTACGGTAAAGACATTAAATCTACTGCTGTAGAACTTCCCCTAAAAGAATTCATAAACGTATTTAACAAAGCCCATGAAACAGGACTCGTTGACCTTGAATTTGATAAGAAAACAATCCCTGTTCTTATTTATAATGTCCAAGTAAATCCCGTTACTCAAGAACCCCTCCATGCTGATTTCTATAAAGTAAATCTTAAGGAAAAAATTACTACCAACATTCCCGTAGTAGCAGTCGGTGAACCTCTTGCTGTAACTGAAAAGAAAGGAATTTTACTTAATTCCTTATTTGAAATTGAAGTTGAAGCCCTACCCGCAGAACTTCCGGAAAAAATTGAAATCAACGTTGAAAACCTAAAAGAAGTAGACGAAGAAATAAGAGTTGAAGATATTAAAGCACCTGCAAATGTTACCATCCTAACAGACCCAAATCAAGTAATTTTTAAAATAGGAGAACTGATTACCAAAGAAGCAGAAGAACAAGCAGAAGCAGAAGAAGCAGAGGCCACCGAAGCCGCAGCTACCCAAGCCCCTGAAACAGAAGTAAAAGGTGAACAGCCGGAAGGCAAAAAACCAGAAAAAGGTGAACAAAAGCCCCAAGAACAGCCCCAAGAGAAAAAAGAAGAATAATAAATAAAAACTCAAAGCTCAAATATCAAAAATCAAAAACAAGTTTAAAACTTAAAAACAAATATCTTTTAGTTTTGATTTAGGTTTTGATCTTTACGCTTTGCACTTTGATTTTTTAAAAAATGGTACTTGTCTAGAGCATAGGTCATCTGGACCAATTTACCGCAAGTCCAATATTACCTTCCTCAGCTCCTCCGCTTCCCCAAACCCTGGATCCAAAACCAAAGCCCTATCTACATACTCAAGCGCTTTCCCTTTCTGTCCAAGTTTTAAAGCAAAATAAGACACTTGATAATACGCATCTACATAATTACTATGCTTATCCACTACATTTTGCCAATATTCAAACTTATCTCTTACATGCTCTCTTTGTATTATTACACTCTTATAATTCTCAATAAAATAAAACAGGAAAAAACTAAAAACAAAAAAATTCATTGTTAAATACAAAAAGAGAAAAACCATCAAATTCCTTCTTGGAAATCTTAAAAACAACCTGACTCTTAGAACTAAAGCCGTCAAGCCCCCCCTGGTGTTCCCAAAGCATTCGGTAATAATTCGGTAAATCTGCGGTAATAATTTCATTTCAGTCTCTGAACAAATTATAAATCATAAAACAACTAGACGCTAGACGCTAATGTCTAAACGCTAAATTATTTATTTGCGAAAACTCCCCCAATATTGTAAACTTTAATCCTCTTTTCTGCTTTTTAGGAAATATAAATTGTCCCGCTCCGGGATACCTAAGCTTTGAGATTTGAGATTTGAGATTTGTTTATTATGTGCGGTATCTTTGCGTATTTAGGTAACAAAAACAATGCAGGAGAAATAATCCTTGAAGGATTAAAATCTCTTGAGTACAGAGGCTATGATTCTTGGGGAATAACTGTAAAACTTAATAAGAAGTTAAAAATTGAAAAACAAATTGGTAAAATAGGTGAAGCAAAAATCAGCCTTCCCAATAGCACACTTGGCATAGGCCACACACGCTGGGCCACTCACGGTGGAGTTACAGTTCAAAACGCTCATCCTCACCTTGATTGCCACAAAGAAATCGCAGTAATTCATAACGGAATAATTGAAAACTTTACAGAACTAAAAAAAGAGCTTATTCAAAAAGGCCACAAATTCCTTTCTGAAACAGACACAGAAGTAATTTCCCACCTAATTGAAGAATATTTGAAAAAAGGGGGTCTAGCCTCATCAGTTAGAGACACGTTTAACCGCCTGAAAGGCTTAAGCGCTATTGTTGTAGCCTATGCCCCCTCAAAAGAAATAATTGCCGTCAAAAACGGCTCTCCTCTAGTTATTGGCAAAGGAAAAAATGAGTTGTTTATTGCCTCAGACATTGCCGGTATTTTAAAACATACAAACAACATCTATTTTTTAGAAGACCAGGAAATGATTATATTGGGAGAAAAGGTAAAATTGCTAAAACTTCCAAATGGCAATCAAATTGAACCGCGCTTCCAAAAAATCACCTGGAACTTTGAATCGTCAGAAAAAGGAAAATTCAAACACTTCTATTTAAAAGAAATTCACGAACAACCAAAAATAATTAAAAATACCGCCCTTTACTCACTTGAAGGCACTAAAAAACTTGCTAACCTAATCCACAAAGCCTATGGAACCTTTATGATCGCCTGCGGCTCCGCTTCTTATGCCGCCCTTGCCGGAACGTACATTTTTTCATCTCTTGCCAAAAAACATGTCAACTTTACTATTGGCTCAGAATTTAAATACATAGAAGATTTTGTTAAAAACAACACCCTGCTCATTCCCATCTCCCAAAGCGGAGAATCAATAGATGTTATAGAACCTGTAACAAGAGTTAAAAATCAAAAGGGTTCAAAAATTGCATCCATCCTAAATGTGTTAGGTTCCACTTTGTACAGAATCTCAGATTTTAAACTTCTTTTAAATGCCGGACCTGAAAAATGCGTAATTGCTACCAAAAGTTTTACCACAATGGTTTCTGTTCTTCTCTTAACTGCCTACACTCTTGCAAAACAGCAAAAACAAGGCCAAAAACTACTTCTTCAAGCCTCAGAAAACGTAAAGAAAATCCTCAAAAAATCAAATGTCTTAAAAATAAAACAGGTGGCAAAAAATCTTAAAAACAAAGAACATATTTTTCTAATTGGCCGCGGTCTCTCATACGCAACAGCACTTGAAGCCACACTAAAACTTAAAGAGTCAACCTACATTCACGCAGAAGGTTTTGCCGCAGGAGAACTGAAACACGGAGTAATCGCTTTGATTGACAAAGGCACACCCTGCATAGTGTTTGCGCCAGCAGATGAGACTTATGATGAAATTATCTCAAACGCTCAAGAAATAAAAGCCCGCGGTGGACATATTATCGGAATTGGACCAAAAGAAAATCCTGTCTTTGATGAATTCTTAATAACAGGAGACCTAAAAGAAGCAACTATAATTCCTCAAATCGTAACTATTCAGCTTCTTGCTTACCATCTTGCACTCCTAAAAGGCATCAAAGACCCGGACAAACCCCGCAACCTAGCAAAATCAGTAACAGTAAAATAAAATTAAATCAATGAAAATTCTATTAATTGATAACGGCTCAAAACACATATCCAAACTCAAAGATTTATTAAAAACATATTTGGTGTCTACTATTCCATGTAATCAAGTAAAAATACAAGATGCAATAGAATCTAATGTAATTATTTTTTCTGGAGGTTCTACAAACTCCGTAGTAGGAAATGACAACCTATACAAAAATGAAATCAATATAATTAAAAACATAAATAAACCTATGCTCGGAATATGCCTTGGTCTAGAACTAATGACTTATGCCTTCGGGGCTAAATTAGAAAAACTAGAAGCTAAAAAACAAGAAATATCTCAAATTAAAATCATAAAAAAAGACAAAATAGTTCAAGGTATAGAAAATATTTACGCTTATGAAAGTCACAAATGGGTAGTTAAAAAATTACCTCAAGATTTTATTGGTATCGCAAAATCAAATGACGGATACGAAATCATTAAACATAAAAACAAATATCTATATGGATGCCAATTTCATCCTGAAATAATCAACAAAAAAACTAACGGTCACCTAATACTTAACAACTTTCTTGCAAACATTTAAATCAAAAATTGTATAATACTTCATATGAAAATTACACCTATCAAAACTCACAAAATCACAAAAGACGATAACCTTTTTACCATTTTAGATAAATATATTAAAAATTTAAAAGAAAAAACAGTTGTTGCGGTTACTTCTAAAATCATAAGCATCTGTGAGGGAAGAATAATAAAAATGGAATCCGAAAAACAAAGAGATGATTTAGCAAAAAAAGAGGCAGAATACTATCTGCCCAGAGAACATAATCAATATAACTTTATGATCACCATAAACAACAACATTATGGTTGCTTCGGCGGGTATAGATGCATCAAACGGAAATGGAAATTATATCCTTTGGCCAAAAGATTCTCAAAAAAGTGCAAATGAGATAAGAAAATATTTAATGAAAAAATTTAAACTCAAACATCTAGGCATCATTATTACAGATAGCAAGCTTACGCCTCTAAGATGGGGAGTAACTGGCGTTGCAATTACACACAGCGGATTTAAAGCACTAAATAGTTATATTGGAAAACCAGATATTTTTGGCAGAAAAATGAGAGCAGAAAAAACAAATGTTGCAGACTCATTAGCAACAGCAGCAGTTTTAACTATGGGAGAAGGCAAAGAACAACAACCTCTAGCGGTAATAGAAGATTTAAGCTTCGTAATCTTTCAAAAAAGAAACCCTACCAAAAAAGAATTAAACAATGTAAAAATTTCTTTAGAAGACGATGTTTTTTCATCACTTATTACTAGCGTCAAATGGAAAAAAGGGGAAGGAGGCAAATAAAACACTTGCAAGATTTGAAATTCAAAGATATATCGGAATTCCTTATGAGTATAAAAACGGTCCAGAAGAGATAAAGGACAGAACCGTTGGTGAACAAACAGGCATAAACTGCATTCTTCTTGCCCACTGGATACTCCAAGATAACGGACATTCATTACCTGAAAACATACTATCTAAAGAGATGTACGAAGATGAAAAGAGATTTAAACCAGTTCCCTCCCTGGAAGAAATTGAAAGAGGCGATATTTTTGTATTTGGAAAAGAAGGTAAACCAGATTTATACAGTCTTCATTTAGCAATCTTTATTGGCGAAAGAGATAAACAAGAACAGCCTCTTCTAATCCACGCTACATATGAAGAAAAGCAAGTAGTAATTTGGCCTTTAGAAAAATTTACAAAATATAGAAGATACGCAAAATTACTCGCAGTAAAAAGACTTACACCTGAATAATAAACAAATATTTCAAATTAAAAATTATCTTCCTGGATTCTTTGGTATAATATAAACCATATGCAAAACAATTTAGACAAATTCACACAAGAAAAAATATATCAAACCTGGGAAGAAAAAGGTTATTTTAAGGCTCATCCCGGATCTTCTAAAAAACCTTATTCCCTTTTAATGCCTCCACCAAATCTCACCGGTGAACCTCATATGGGACACGCAATGCAACATGCAATTTTAGACGCTCTAGCCCGCTTCAAAAGAATGCAGGGATTTGACGTCTTACTTCTTCCAGGTGTTGATCACGCAAGTATTCAATTTGAGGGAGTTTTCAATAAAATCTTGGCAAAAGAAGGATTATCCAAACAAAAATTGGGCTATGACACCTGGATGAAACGCGCCTGGCAATTTAAAGATGAAGTGTACAAATCATTCCACAAAACGTGGAGCTTAATGGGAATTTCTGCAGACTGGTCAAAAGAAATCTTCACGCTTGACAAAAAAGTAGCAGAAGCAGTTTTGGAAGAATTTAAAATCTTCTGGGAGCAAGATCTGCTCTACAAAGGCGCCTACATAGTCCAGTGGTGCCCAAAATGCGGAACAGCAATTGAAGATGTAGAAATGGAATACGTTGAAAAAAAAGAAAAACTTTATTACGTTAAATACCAAATCAAAGAATCAGCAGAAAAAGAACAACTCGAAGATATCACCATTGCTACCGCCCGTCCAGAAACAATTTTTGCTGACACCGCAATAGCGGTATACCCTAATCATCCAAAATATAAGAAATATGTTGGGAAAAAAGCCTGGAACCCTCTCAGCTCAAAAGAAAATGCATTATTGCTACCAATTATTGAAGATAAGAGAGTACAAAAAGATTTTGGCACAGGTGCTCTAAAAATTACTCCAGGGCATGATCTCTTAGATTATGAAATTGGCAAAGATCACAATTTACCAATCCTACATGCAATTGATAAAAATGGACGGATGACAAATTTAACTGACACTTTAGAAGGAATGAGAGCCGAAGAAGCAAGAAATAAAACAGTTGAACTTCTACAAGAAAAAGGGGTAATTGAAAAAGTTGAAGACTACACTCACTCTGTTCCAGTATGTGAACGCTGCAAAACAATAGTAGAACCATTAATTTCAGAAGAATGGTTTGTAAAAATGAAGCCTTTGGCTCAAAAGGCTCTAAAACATTTAGATGAAATCAATTTTATTCCCAAAAACTACCGCAAAATAATTGCAAATTGGTACAAAGAAATTCACGATTGGTCAATTTCCCGCTCTCTTTGGTGGGGCCACAGAATTCCAGTTTGGTATTGCGAAAAATGCAATACCAACCATGAGGTTGGCAAAGACAAAGATATGATTATTTCTCTTGAAAAACCTACTACCCCCTGTAAAACCTGCAAACAAAACAGTTGGGTACAAGAAGAACAAATCTTAGACACCTGGTTTTCTTCAGGCCTTTGGCCTTTAGCAACTTTAGGCTGGCCCTTCGTCGCTAAAGCTCCTCAGGGTAAACCACTTACATCCCAAAAAGGATTTGAAGACAATATGGGGAAATATTACCCTTGGAACTTTGAATTAACAGCACCGGAAATCAAATACCTCTGGATTGCTAGAATGATTATGCTGGGACTCTGGTTTAAAGATCAAATTCCTTTTAAAAATATGTTTTTCCACGGAACGCTCAGAGATCTGCAGGGAAGAAAAATGTCCAAGTCCCTTGGAAATGGTGTTGATCCTCTAGACCTTATAAACCAATGGGGAGTAGACCCTGTAAGAATGACTCTTTATAGCTACGCCGCACCGGGACGTGACCCAAAAGCATCAAAACAAACTATGGATGAAAGATGTAAAAGCTTCCGTAATTTTGGAACCAAACTCAAAAACATTTATAGATTTATTATTGATCTAAATCCAACCAATTCTAGTCTACAAAAGCTTAGTAAAAGTCCTCCTGGAAGCTGGCCAGACAACGATCTCGCTTGTCCTGAGGAGCAAAGCGACGAACGGAACTCCTTCAAGGTGGACACATTTAAAAATCCGAGTCTTTCCGAGTCTTTCCAAATTAGCCACCCTGATGACAAAAAGATAATAGAAGATCTAAACAAAACCATCAAATCAGTAACCAAAAATCTTGAAGAATTTAAGCTTCATCTTGCCACAGAAGAATTGTACGAATTTATCTGGCACAAATTTGCAGATGTTTACATAGAAAAATCCAAAACCAGACGCGTAGAAACACAGCCCATTTTAGAATATGTTTTAACAAATTCACTAATACTCCTTCACCCCTTTATGCCATTTTTAACAGAAGAGCTCTACCAAAAACTCCCCCGCTGTGAAAAATCCATAACGCTCGCCCCCTGGCCAAAAGAATTAAAATTCTAATCTTCTTCATATTAAAAAATCATCAATATAACAATGAAACAATGCAGCAATGTACCAATCCTATTATTAATCATGGACTCTATAAATCGTCGCCCTGCGACTCCTAAGTTTTGAGATTTGCGATTTGAGTTTTGAGATTTTTTGGTATAATACTTTAGTGGAAACACCAAAAGACCTTCTAAACAAGTTTCTCAGAAGTAAAAATCAAACAATCACCTACATAGACTATGACCAAAAAAAAGATTACACCCTTACCTCCCAAACTCTTGCCAAAACCATAATTCACTGCGCCAACTTTTTACATAAAACACTTGGCCTTAAAAAAGGAGATACCGTTTCTTACCTTTTTGAAAATTGCCCGGAAATCATCATCCTAAATCTCGCCTGCTTCTTCACTGGTCTTAGAACCTGCCCGCTAGATTCAAAACGGGATACAGAAGATGTTGCAACCCAAAAACTTAAAGAAACAAAAACAAAAGTTCTTTTTTTTAGAAAAGGAGGAAAAATTGAAGAACTTGCCAAAAAAACAAATCAAGGGCTTCCAAACATCAAAACTTTTTCCATACAAAATTTTGAAGACTTTGAGATTCAAATTGGGAAAAATGAAAACCAGGAAATTATAAATTTCTTTGATCCAAATTCAATCTCTCTCATTCTCTACACTTCTGGCACCACAGGTTTTCCTAAAGGTGCTCTTCTTTCCTTTTCCAGTCTCTATCACGGAGCAAAACAAGTATCCCATTGGTTTCAGATCACTTCAGATGAAAAATTCTACCTTGTCTTGCCCCTTCACCATATTAACTCAACCATCTTTGCACTTTCCACTCTCTTCTCCGGCGGATCACTCATTATCCCTTCCCGCTATTCAAAATCCAGATTTTTCACTGACGCGGCAAAATACAGTACAACCGCAAGCTCAATTGTGTCAACAATCAATCTTGATCTCTTGGAAGAAGAAGAAAACTACAATAAAGTAAAAGATGGGTTAAAATTCAAACGTATCCAAATAGGCTCCGCCCCTGTTTCTCCAAAACACGCTTCTGAATTTGTTAAAAAATACGGCATCAGACTTATTCAGGGCTACGGTTCAACAGAAACATCCCTCAGAGCAACAGGAATTCCAGTTGACGCTCCAGACAAACTTTATAACTATCTTTTATCTAAAAACTCTATTGGTGAAGAGTTATCCCAAAATAAAGTATTTATTGTTAACCAAAATAATTCAGTCATTAAAACAGCTAATACAGAAGGTGAGATCTGCATAAAAGGCAAAAATATTATGCAAGGGTATCTTGACAGACCTGATGATTCAGCAAAAGCTTTAAAAAACGGATACTTTCACAGTGGAGACTCAGGTTTTTTTGAAGAAATTGACGGCAAAAGATTTTATTTTCTCAAAGGCCGCATAAAAGAAATCATTATTAAAGGCGGAATAAACATTTCCCCACTGTTTATTGAAGAAAAATTAAGAATGCACGCAACTTGGGCAAAAGATGTTTATGTAATAGGGTTTCCTCACTATAGATTTGGGGAAGAAATTGGAGCAGTCTTTGTTCCAAAAGATGAAAAATATAATTCTGACTTCACAAAAACCTTACAAGAATTAAAAGAAAATAAAATCCCAAATCTTAGCCCATATGAAACCCCAAAATCCGCAGTCATAGCCTTTGACGGAGAAATTCCGAAAACATCAACCGGAAAAATCCAACGCGTAAACATAAAAAAAGACTTTGAGAAAAAACTCCTAGATTCTTACAGAACAATCGGCCAAAACCAAAATTATATATTTAAAATTATATGGCCGGATGAACAAAACCTGATTGAAAAATCAACACAAATCCATAATTCCGTCTTTCCTAAATCCCTTTCAGTCACACCAGAAACTCTTGAGCACCGTGCAACCAATGGCTTTGTCATAGGCGCCTTTGATAAAACCAATAATTTGACAGGTGTCCTAACTGGCTTTTTTAGTTCAGAACAACCTCTTTTTGAAAAAAATAATTGGGCGGAAATTACAGGCAACGGAAAATTCACTACTGCAAACTCCAAAGGAAAAATAGCTATTCTTGTCTCAGCCGCTTCCTCTAACTCTCAAGGCAAACTTGAAAATATTAGTATGACTTCAAACAAACCTCAGATTGACGAAAAAACAATTCAAGAATATATTAACACCCAAAAAGACTTTATTGTTAAATTTCACTTTGCTCCCAAAGCAGGTTTTAAAGATGGCGCCAAAACCACAAGAATTATTCTAAACGGAAACCCTCAAGATCTTGAAAGTTTAGGAACAATAATAATCTTTGAGTATCCTCTTCTCACACCGTCAACCAACCCAACCTTCACTTCAAATAAAATTGGCATAGGCCTTGTTGAAGCCGCAATAAAATATGCCAAAGACCAAAAAAAAGAAAAAGTTTTTGCCCTCTCCCGCCTAGGAGAAGCCTACAAATATATTAAATAAATTCAAAAATCAAATATCAAAAATCAAAAGTAATAAATTTATAAATTGTCCTGCTTAGCAGGACACAATAGTTTTGAGATTTGCGTTTTGAGTTTTGAGATTTATCATGTTAGATCAACTCCAACAATGCTATAATAAGAATAATGAAAAGAAAAATGAATTTGTGGTTTATAAACGCCATGCATGAAAAATATGTGAAAGGGATGAAAGATTATCGAAATGCATGATGAAAAAGATTGATAACATAAGCATATTTACAGACGGAGGATCCCGTGGAAACCCGGGAGAAGCAGCTAGTGCATTTATAATTTATGATGATGACAATAACATTGTTTACAAGGAAGGAAAAAGAATAGGACAAGGAACAAATAACGAAGCAGAGTATAAGGCGGTTATTTTTGCTTTAAAATGGATAAGTGAAAATTTAGAAGTATCAAACAACATTAATTTTTTTCTTGACTCTGAATTAGTTGCTTCACAGCTTAGTGGAAAATATAAAGTTAAAAGTGAAAACATTAGAAACTATTTTTTTAGCGCAAGATTATTGGAAGATAAAGTATCACCTCCACATAGCGAACCAAAAACCAAAATCATCTACACAGCAATTAGACGGGAACAAAACAAAGAAGCTGACAAGCTCGTCAACCTCGCCCTAGACAACAAAATCTAACTACACCCTAGAAGCTAGACACCAGTTGCTAAGTTTCCTCCTTTCTTCTAAAATTAAATCAATGCCTAAATTTATCAAAACTGAAACAAAAGAAAAAGAAAATCCAGTCATTCTTATTTATGGAAATAATCCTCTTATTGAAAATCTAGTAGAAAACTACCACCTCAACTTCAAACTCATTATTATATCTGATGCAATAAACATCCCAGAAAATCTGGGTAAAAACAAAAACATCCACGTTATAGAAAAAGACTCAACGGCATTAATCCAAAACATTGAAGATAAAATAAACTATGTTATTTTTTTCCTTGAAAGCCAAAGTGACAAAAAAAATTTTGATCTTTTATACCCAAAGCTTAACAATAATGTAACAAAAACTTCTTTAATTATTCAAGTTAAAGAATTTGAAAATTACTATGATCTGTTAATCGGATACAAAAAAGAAGAAAACATTTTTTTTCTTTTATTGGGGGACCTATTTGGAGAAAGTATCGACCCTCAAACAAATCAGATTTCAACCCTCATTGCTTTGTCAATCGTCAAAAAATCGGTTACCCTCCCAATTGACAACCTTATACCTACATATACAATCTCTACAACTGACGCAATCAAAGGGATAAATCATATTATTTTTAGCTCCCACAAAAAAAATGCAATTTATTACCTTTTCTATAAAGTTCCACAAACGCTAATCTCATCAATTCATATGTTTAAAAGGGTAGAGCCGGATCTGGAAATGACCTTTGATGAAAACCAGCAAATCTGCACGGAAAACACTAAAACGTTTGAAGATTTTGATAATGAAATAAAATCAAAATTATTGCTTGAACCCCAAGTATTGGATAAATACTTCATAGGTTTTGAAAAAAGTCTGCTAAAAATTAGTGAAACAAAAAACATAGCAAAAACATTAGAAGAAAAGCTTAATAAATCTCTTGCCAAGAACAAACATCACAAAAAAAACTCATTTAAAATTTCTCAAAAGTTCATCTTTATTCCTCTTGTCTCTTTAGGAATATTCATCTTACTCAATATCCTAAGTCTACTAACTACCTTGTTCTTTGCTAAATATATAATTTCATCAATCCAACAAAATAACTACTCAAAGAGCATAAGATTAATATCTCAGGCAAAATATATCCTTGCCTTCTCAGAACCTAGTATTGTAATTAGTCAAAACTTCCCTTTCTTTAAAGACCAACTTAAAATTTTTCAAAAAAACTATTATGTAGCTCAAAAAAACATCAACTTTCTATCTTATCTTGTCAGCACCTCCAAAGACTTAAACAGCTTAAGCAAAAATACCGACTCCTTTTTTTGGGAAAATGTTTCCAACAATTTAATCCATCTCTACTTTGAAGCGGAAAAAATCAAAGCAGAAAACCTATCTACCGGTAAACAGGAAAGCAATCAATTAATCAACAAATTTGTCAATGAAGACACTTCTAAATTTTCTGCAATATCTACTGTCATACCTGAGATATTAGGATCAAAAGAAGATAAATATTATTTAATTCTTTTTCAAAATAACGGAGAACTAAGACCTACAGGAGGCTTTATTGGCTCAGTCGGAGAAATCTCTTTTTCCAAAGGTAAAGTAAAAGATTTTCTTATCCGGGATGTTTATGAGCTTGATGGTCAACTAAAAGCCCACGTTGAACCGCACTATATTATCAGAAGAAATCTTCAACCTCATCTATACCTCAGGGACAGTAATTTTGATCCCGATTTTCAAAAATCAGCAAGTCTAGCCGCACTTATCTACAATTTTGAAACATCTAAAAAAATAGATGGCGTAATCGCAGTTAACTATGAAGTACTAAAAGAAGTCATCAAAGAAATTGGCCCCATAGATCTTCCAGAATATAAAAAAACCCTTGATGAGAATAATACCTTTGAATTTTTGCAAAACGTTATAGAAACGAATTTCTTTCCTGGATCTACTCAAAAAAGAGACATTCTTAACTCTCTGTTTAATCAGATATTAACAAAAATTGAGCAGGATCCTAATAGTTTATACAAAGCCTTACTACTTTTCCCAAAACAAATAAATGAAAAGCAGATTTTATTTGCATTTAATAACAACTCTATCCAAAACATATTCTCAGTAAGTGGTTTTTCCGGCAACTTTCTTGATCTAAGAATTAGAAAAGAAAACGGGATATATGACACTTTTGCAATCAATGAAGCAAATATTGGCGTTAATAAAGAAAATATTTTTGTAGATAGAAAAGTCGAATACGACCTTTATTTAAACAAAGAAAAATCTAGTTCCAAAATAACTTTCACCTTAAGCAATAAAGGTAAAAGCTATTATAAAACTTACATTAGATTTTTACTTCCACAAAACACAAACATCACATCTATAAAAATAGATAATAAAGAACAAAAAATAACTCCTGCAGTAACTGACTTTAAAATCTACGAAAAACCTGACTTTAAACCCAAAGAAGGACTAGAGGTTGACTCTTTTATTTACCAAAGTTTTATACTCTCAGGATTTATTACACAAGTAAATGAAAATAGCTCCCAAAAGATTGAAATCAGCTATGAAAATCTCCTTAAAATTCCAGACATTTCTCTTTTTCCATATTCACTCCTACATTTTAAACAGCCAGGTGTTTTAAACTATCCTCTAACAGCAACCATTCACTACCCAAAAGAATACGGAATCTATGAACTTAAAGATAAAAATATAGAAGAAGGAAAAATATCACAAAACACTGAAGTCTCCCGGGATCAAGAAATCAAGTTCAACCTGATCAAAAAATAAATAATTATAATTCTTGCGAAGCAATACAATAGTTTTGAGATTTGCGCTTTGAGTTTTGAGATTTATTTTAATCCGTAAATTCCTGTACAAACACCTTACCGTATTCTTCCACATCAATAACCCCTATTCCAACCTTATAAAAACTTTTTGATAAAATATTCTTTCTGTGTCCCACGCTTTCCATAAGTCCATTCATTGCTATTGCAACATCTGGAGACATTGCTAAATTCTCAGCCGCTATACCATAAACCACATTAGCGCTCTCCATTCTATCAAATGGTGTATAGCCGGAAGGATCATTATGACCAAAATATTTTCTTATTATCATATCTTCAGCCTTATCCCTTGCTACATCTGTTAAAAGACTACTTCTAGACAAAATCGGCAGTCCCTCTCTCTTTCTTTCATCATTTATCTTCTCAAACATTTGATCCTCCGAATCTTTATCAACAGTATAGTCATCTACTGTAAAATCAAGTTTAATCAATTCCTCGTTAGTTGGTTCTAAAGTCGCAAAATTCATAGTATCCAAAGATGAAGTACTCAATATTTTTTTCATATTCAACTCAATTGTCTGAGCTCTTAAAGACAAGAATTTTCCGCTAATTGATCCAGTAACCTGATCTTTAATAGATTTTGACGTAGGAAAAGTTAGTAAAATCAAAGTTATAAACAATAATAAAAAGAAAAATGACATGGAGCTAAAAAAAACTCCTCCAACCAATTTTATTACCTTCACATCAAAATCAACGTTTCCAAAAGATTCATCCAAAGACTTCCTTCTTATTGGTCTTAAAAGAAAATAGTTAACAGCAAAAACCAATATTCCAATTATTAAAAAAGATGCTGAATCTGCTACATTTTTACCAACAGGAAATATGCTCACCAATACCGCTGCAAAACCACTATAAAAAATAAGGCCGGCAAAAAAAGCACAAGCAGATGAAAAAAGAAATGTAAAGGATGAATAAAGTCCAGAACTGATTTCTTCAAAAACAAACACTAAAAAGTTAACAAAAATTAAAAAATCAAATAATTTAAGCGGAATCTTTTGTATTAACCCCAATATTTGATTTATAACTTCAAAAAGGCTCATAATTTAAGTATAATATATTTATACCCTTCTTACTGTATTTTGCAACTTTTCCGCAAAGAAAATGTTGCTAAATCAGTCTAGAAGGAGTTATGCCCTACACATTTTCAAGTGTGAAGGGTATACTATACTAGTTTACACTTTATAAATATTTGTGTAAATCTAAAAAGACTATTAAAGTATTATGGAATATGACTATAATTACTAGAATAACTTTATCTATGCTAATCCGTTAACATAAGCTTTACCCTAAAAAATCAAAAACATGAATACAACAATAAATCCACGTCAATTAAAAAATATAATAATTCATCTTTTTTCTAAATCTAAAAAGTATCTATTAGTCCTTCCTGTTCTTGCAATATTATTTTTTCTTTTCTATAACCTTATCTTAAAAGATCTACCCTCAGCTTCTGCAATTGGTTTAAAAACCTATCCTCAGTCTAGCAAAATCTACGATAGAAATGGAAAGCTTCTATATACAATTTATACATCAAAAAACCAGACATTTGTCCCCTTAAATCAAATCCCAAAAGAATTAAAAAACGCAACCATTGCCATTGAAGACAAAAATTTTTACAAACACGGTGCAATAGACATAAGAGGAATTACCAGGGCTCTTTATTTTACACTGTTTAAAAAACAGGTACAAGGAGGCTCAACCATCACTCAACAACTTGTCAAAAACTCAATATTAACATCTGAAAGAACTATTACAAGAAAGGTTAAAGAAATATTTCTCTCATTCTTTGTTGAAGCACTCTACAGCAAAGATAAAATTTTGGAAATGTATCTTAATCAAGTTTCTTACGGTGGAACAGCCTGGGGAGTCCAATCAGCTAGTCTTGTCTACTTTGACAAGCCTGTTTCCCGTCTTAACTTAGCAGAAAGCGCATTTATAGCCGCACTACCTGAAGCACCAAGTCTTTACTCTCCTTTTGGATCACACCCTGAAGAAGGAAAAAAAAGACAAATAGAAGTCCTAAAAAGAATGAAAGAACAAGGATATATAACAAAAGCTCAGGAAGAAAAAGCTAAAAACTATCCCCTTATTTTCTCAAAATTCAGAGACAGGATTGAAGCACCACATTTTGTCTTTTATGTAAAAGATTTATTAGTAGAAAAATACGGCCAAAAAATGGTAGAACAGGGTGGCCTAAATATTACAACATCTCTAGATCTAAGCCTACAACATTTTGCCCAAAACACAATTGCATCAGAAGTCGCCAAACTTGAAGAATATAACGTTTCAAACGCAGCTGCCTTAATTACAGATCCAAAAACTGGAGAAATTCTTGCTATGATAGGAAGCAAAGACTACTTTAGTGAAAACATTGACGGAAATGTCAATATAGTTTTATCAAAAAGACAACCAGGTTCATCAATCAAACCCATAAATTATGCCACGGGCCTCATAAAAGGCTACACAGCAGCCACTCCTTTTATTGACAAAAAAACCTGTTTCCCCAATCCCGGGAAAACCCCCTATTGTCCAGTCAACTATGATGGAAAATTCCACGGGGTAGTTCAAATGAGATTTGCTCTTGGCAACTCTTTTAACATTCCTGCTGTAAAAATGCTAAAAGCAAACGGGCTTGAAGCAATGATTGCAACAGCCGAAGCTATGGGAATAAAAAGCTTTAAAGAACCACAAAGATATGGCTTGTCCCTAACACTTGGTGGAGGAGAGGTAACCATGATAGAAATGGGCCAAGCCTTTGGAGTATTTGCCAATCTTGGCTATAAAACAGATCTTCACCCCATCCTTAAAGTTGAAGATTCTTACGGTAAAATTCTTGAAGAATACAAGCCTCCCAAAAGCTTTATTTTTGGTGAAAAAGTAATTCCTGAAGGCGTTGCCTTCATAATCTCTCATATTCTTCAAGACAACGGTGCAAGACTGACAGAATTTGGAGGAAACTCACCTCTTAAAATAAAAGACTATCCAGTTGCAGTTAAAACTGGAACCACAAATGACTTCCGGGATAACTGGACTATTGGCTACACACCATCCTACGTTGTGGGTGTCTGGGTAGGAAACAACAACAACGAACCAATGCAAGGACTGGTCTCAGGCATCACAGGCGCTGCCCCAATCTGGCACAAGCTCATGGCACATCTCATACAGGAAAATCCGCCCGAGCCCCTTCAAAAACCAGATAATGTCTACGGGAAAACCATTTGTAGCACATCAGGACTACTACCACCTCCTGAAGGAACTCCTGACAGGTGTCCAACAAGATTTGAATACTTTATCAAAGGAACTGAACCAACAAAAATTGATCCAGGAAGACAAAAAACATTTATTGACAAAGCAACCGGTGATATTGCTAAAAAAACCCAAACAGATAACATTGAAGAAAAGAATGAGCTCATTATAACTGATCCCACAGGAGACAGTTATTGCCTAACGTGTCCTCATCCAGAACCATCCCCAACACCCTAAATAATTATTTTAATTACCCTAAGTGCTCTAATCCCGATTTAATCGGGACTAAACAAATCCCAATATTCTTAAATCCAAATATCAAAACCCAAATGACAAATGAAGCTCAAATGCTTAAATGTTATAAAATTTAGATTTTAAATTTTGGATTTCATTTGATATTTGAAATTTAAATTTTGGATTTTTAAGGGTTTGGTGCTTATTTAGATCAATTAGGATTTAGAGTAATTAGGTCAATTTCGTGTCCTGCTCCATGCAAGCCCTATTATTAAAGCCAACATCATCTGTCCCTGCTGTAAAGTTAAGAAAAAATGATCAAAAAACCCAACAAACATGATTGATACCATTAAAACCAAAACACCCTTATAAAAATCTTTCAACTCTTTTCTCTTATATTTAATTATTTTTTTTAGTAATATCTTTACAGACTCTCTAAAAAAACCTAAAAACCCTAAAAGTCCCAACAGTCCAATCTCCACCAAAACCAATGCATAAATATTATGCACCGGCTGAAGAAGAGTAGAGGATATATTCTTCTGATATAAAATCTCGTGTATATAAAAATTATTAATCCCTACACCTACAACAATAGGACTTTCTCTAAAAATTAACATTGCAACATTTAATAAATCTTGCCTTGGAACAAAACCCTGTAGAAAAGAATCAAAATCAAAAAATCTTGATGAATAAACTACAAAATAAGAAATCGTAACAACAACTCCTAAAAACAATAAAGTAAACACACTCATTTTAACTTTCTTCTTCTTAAAAGAGAACACAAAATAATAGACTGCAAATAACAAAAAACAAATTATGACTGTTCTGGAAAAAGTTAAAAACAAAGCAATTGCAGAAATTAACAAGGTAATCATTAAGAAAATTTTTTCATAAAGATCTTTCTCATTTTTAACCTTAAAAAAAGCAAGGATAACTACCATAAAAAGAAAAAATGCAAGAATATTAGGATGAGGAAAAGTAGAGTAGGACCTAAGAATCAAAGCTCCATCCAAACTCATATTGGCAATTCCAATAGTTGAAGACGTAAACGTTCTTTCTCCCAATAAATACAAAAAACCCCCCACCGACCCTTGCTTTAAAAATTGAATAATAGCAATAAATGAAACAATAATAGCACCTATTGAAAGAGAATCAATTAAAACATCTTTATCTCTAAAAGACAACTTTTTTGCAATATAAATTGCAAAAAAAGAAAATTCTAAAAACTTGATACCGCCAAAAATTACCGCCTCAGGAGAACTTGCAAAAAAGAAAGGGAATATCAAAAGAAAAAGAAAAACCAGAAAAAAAATAATTCTTCTCCCAATTCTAATACCTTTACCCACCGCTAAAGCGCCCCGTAAGCCGCAGTAGAAACCTACCAAGGAGAACGGTAAGTTTAGGCGGACTCTAATTCTTCTAATCCCTCTAATCCACTCCAATACTACCATCAAAAAAAGCAGAATAATAAGGATGTCCGTAGCATGCAAAGTTGGTGAAAGGTAATCAACTCTAAGACCACCAACAAAAGAAAAATCTGGCCAGAAATGCTTACCGGCCTGAAATGGGAGAAAAAAAACAGCAAAGAAGAAAACCGCCCTCTCAATCCTTTTAAGCATTATTAATTTAATTGAGGATTTGAAATTTGATATTTGAAATTTGATATTCTATCTACTCTCTCTTCTTAATCACAAGCACTCTATCTCTTCCTTCCCCTGTCGACTCAGTAACCACATCTTTATCTTCACCCAAATACATATGAATCACTCTTCTTTCCCAAGGCTTAAGCCCATTAACTATCTTCTCCCGGCCACTCTCAATAACCTCTTCCTTAAGTCTTTCACATAAATTCTTTAAATATTCCTCTCTATCTTTTCTATATCCTCCAACTTCCAAAATCACCCTCTTGTACTCACCAAGTTTTTTAGCAACAATAAAACCTAAGATTGTTTGAAGAGAAGATAGGGTATCACCGTGTCTTCCGATTAAAAGCGCATTATCATCATGACCATCTACCAAAACATTAAATTCATCATCGGCTTCTGTAACCTCAATATCAGCACTAACTCCAACTTTTTCAAGTAAATCTTCTACTTCTTTTTTTACAATTTTCACATTCTCATCCATATTTTAACTAAGCGCTAAACGCTACTTGCTAGACACTAACTTAACTTTTTCTATCCATGGCTTAAGTCCACCCAGTCCTCCTAACAGATACTGTTGCAGTATACCAAAAATTGTTAAGGTATTCCAGTATAAAGACAGGCCCAATGGAAGCGTATAGGAAAAAACCCCAATCATAACGGGAAAAATAATTAAAGCCTGTGATTGAAAAGCGGTCTGAAAATCTGCTGTTCCACCAGCCGGCTGACTCTTCTTTACCTTAGAATCCACACCTCCACTTGCAGGCATCATCATTTTTGATAATATAAGCTGAAATATTCCCGTAACCACAGGTATCAGGACTATCAAGGGATGAGAAGCAAAAAGCTTAGAAGGTGCATCAAAAAGAGGAAACCCAAAAAAATATGCACTCCAAACACTTGTAAGCTTTAAATACGGAAAATATAAAGCTTCATTTATCTTATTAATTGCCTGTATTGAATTTGCCGCAACCGCACCAATCAAAACAGTATAAAGACTCCAAATAACAGGAATTTGAATTATCATTGGAAGACAGCCAGCCGCAGGATTAACACCATGTTCTTTATAAAGCTTCATCATTTCCTCCTGTTGTCTCTTTTTATCATGTTTATATCTTTCCTTGATTCTAGCCATATGAGGAGAAAGTTTCTGCATCTGCATAGATGATTTTATTTGAGCGGAGGCAAAAGGATATATTAAAAGTCTTACAAAAACCGTCAAGGCAACAATAGCAAATCCTAAAGCATAAGGAAAGTTAACAGCGGTAAAAAGCTGATAGAAAAACAGCAGTAAGTTCGTTATTGGTTGTATGAATAAAACAAAAAATATATCTCCCATAATATTCTCCCAATTTCTTGCCTAAGGCAAGCTTACCCCTCCTTTTGAAAATGGATTACAAGACAATAATCTTTTTAAAGATAATATTAACCCTCTTGTGTATCCATACTTTTTAACAGCCAAAAGTGAATACTCAGAACAAGTAGGATAATGCCTACATCCTCCTAAAGCCATAATATGTAAAAAATTTCCTACAATAAACTTATAAACCTTAAAAACAACAATCTCTATCATTATTTAATTCCTCTCAATAATTTTTCTATCAACTCTTTAACCTCGTTAAAATTTCTATCAAGTATTG
>QZIP01000051.1 GCA_003599595.1 Candidatus Parcubacteria bacterium | reverse complement strand
ATACACTTAAAGTTTCAGGCGTAACTAAACCAAGCGCTCTTTCCCACTTTTTAACCGCAGGAGCAACCATTTCATCTACGATCCCTTGAGTACCGGTACGAATTGGCGCTTCTACTATTCTCATATCTGGTGTATATCTGGATGATACATAACTAAACAAGAGGATGTCAAGGAGGGAAAATAAAAAACAATAATGAAAAACAATAAGCGACTAGCGTCTAGGGTATAGTTTTGAAACCAATAACTGATAACAATGTATCTAAGCAGCAACTAGACGCTAAACGCTAGAAGCTAGTTGCTGGTTCTTGCATTTCTCCTTCTTTTTGCGCTACGATAGAAGAGTGAAAAGAAAAATACTTCTTGTAATATATTTTTTCTTCTTTTTTGTGTTCGTTCAGCTAATTAATCCTACCGCACCTGTTGAGGCAGTTTTGATTAAAAATTTTAAAGCAGAGAATCTAGAAATAAAACCTAAAATTTCTTTCAGCTTATTAGGTGAGGGTGAGCTTAGTGGTTTCTTTTATAGCTGTGATCCAACGAGACCAGACTGTTCTCCAAATAGATATAAATTAATAATTGATGCAAAGGAACCAAATAAATGTGACCCTAAAATAATAGGAGATGTCCGTCTATTTGAATCTCCTGCTTGCACTATTGATGATACTGTTAAAAATATCATTCTAATAAAAAAGGTTGTGTTTGAGTCAGACGTAACGTATTTACGCATTCTCCATAACGGTTCGGAAATTAATACAGAATGTATAAGTTTGGATCCGAATAGGTGTGTAGAGGTGGCCGCGCCAGATAAAGACTTAAAAGTAAGCGTTGATCCAGCTGGACCCTTTGATAATGATAAAATAAATCCGATAACCATTATATGGGAAGGGGAAGAAAACACTAAGTACATTTTATATCGTGGTGCAGACATTATTGAAGAAGTAACTTGTCATAAAAACCCTGCCAATCATCCTAACAAATGCTATTTAAATACAATAATCCCACTGGGATCTAGTACAGGTACCAATATACCAATTAAGGTGTACAAATCATCCGACTATAGTGTTTTTGGCATAGCTAATATTACCATTAATCCCAAAATAGGCATTATAGGCAGTGGGATGATTCCCCCCTCTACTCCCACTCCACCCATTCCCACTGCCCCATGTGCCGTTTATGAAGTCAAAACAGTACAGGTGTTGGTAGATAAGAAAAATAACAAATTTGAAAATAAAGAATTCCGTGCCTGCACTGAAGTTGATACAGGAATAGGCACATTGAGCGTGGATCCAAGTAAATTTGTCAGTCAATTGTTTACCTTAATCTTTGGAATAGTTGGGGGGATAGCTTTTCTGCTCTTTATATATTCAGGATATATCCTTATGACGTCTGCCGGAAACAAAGAAAAAGTGCAGGGCGCGCGGGACACTATAACATCTGCGATTGCCGGACTTTTGTTTATTATTTTTTCTATTGCACTTTTGGAGATAGTGGGGGTACATATACTGAGAATACCGGGATGGGGGTAGTAAAAATTCAAAAATCAAAATTCAAAATGCAAAATTACAATTCAAAATTCAAAAGTGACTTAAAAACAAGATGTTATAAGTTTAGTCTTGTTATTATTTCTTTAATAGATTCCTTACCTAATAAAAGAACTGCTTGGATTATTGCAGATCAACTATTAAGATCTGCAATGTCTATTGGTGCAAATCTTATAGAAGGAAGTGCAGCAAGCTCAAGAATTGAATATAAAAAGTTTTATGAAATTGCTCTTAAAAGTGCAAATGAAGCAAAATATTGGCTTGCTATGTTAAAGGAATTAATACCTGTAAAAAAAGAGGGGATCGATGCATTTATTAGAGAGGCAGATGAAATCTCAAAAATAATTGGAACAAGTGTCTTAACCATGAAAGGGAAAAGAAATCTTTGAGTTTTGAACTAGGATTTGATATTTGCACTTTGATCTTTGAGTTCGCATTGTTGCTCATGGATTAGAACAATTGGAATGATTTTTATTATAATTATTTATCTACTATGAAGGATCTTGCCTTAGTGCTTCCTACTTTTGAGCGGGTTCAGACGCCGGCAAATATTCCATCAGGGCCGGATACCCTGAGCAGGCTTCTTACAACAGGCTATGCTCTTTTGGCTGTGGCTGGGATTACTCTGTCTCTGATTTTTATTATCTACGCCGGTGTTGTCTGGATTACGTCTGGAGGAAATAAAGAAGGGGTTGAGAAGGCAAAACAAACCCTAACCTATGCCATAATCGGGCTTTTGGTAATTGTTTTTTCTTTTGTGATAATTAACATAATAGGACAAGTAATTGGCGCAAAGTTTTTAATGGAAATAGGAACATAAACCCAATAAACAAATTTAATAATTACTTTTTCTTGGTTTTCACTATAGTACTAACAATTTTAACTATCTCTTTTCCTTCCTGCATTAAGTCTGCAGCTCTAAACTGATAAATTCTCTCATGAATATCTCTTATTTTTTCTCCATCTCCCATTAATTTATTTTATCATTTCATCATTAATTGGGTTATTTGTTTATTGGTAGTATTTGTATATTAAGTTTATCTTCCCACTATCTGCCCTACTCCGGTTATGTCTGAGATAAATATGAGGATGAGGTAGGAAAAAATGATAAATAAAAGGCCCAAAATTGAGTAGGTCAAGGTTTTCTTGGCGCTTTCTATTTTTTCTTTGTCTCCACCTGAAATAACAAAAGTTACCCCTGCGTAGATAATTAAAAACACAGCCACAAAACCTGAAAAAAGCATCATAAAATTAACCACGTTTTGAACCACTATTGGAATGCAGTTAATAGTGGCTACATTTTCAAACTTTAGACAGCTGTCCCACTGTTGTCCCGTTATAGGCATAAATATATGATAAGAGCTTAAAGCTCAAAAGTCAAAACTAAAATTTTAAACTAGTTGGTTATTAAAAATTAGTAATTGAGTAATTAGTAATTTTCTAATCAACTATGGACCAATAGCTAACTATTTAGCTTTACGCTTTTCACTACCTGCTTTATACTGTTAAGACTTAGATTTAAGAAGATTGGTATTTTTTGGGGTAATTAAAGATTTTAGGTGGCTTTTGAAACTACTAGGGATTGTCTACTCGGTGGGGACTGGGGTTACGCCAAGGGTTGGGACTTTTAGATCAAAGGCGCTTCCAAGACCTATTATTTGAAAGATAAGATTGATGATAACAAATGAAAAAACTATGATTAAAAGACCAATAATAGCGGCCACTATATGACCCCGGGCTGTCTCAACTGCTGTTTTGTCTCCGCCTGAAACGACCCATTTTATGCCTCCATAAATTAGAAAGATTAGAGCGGCTACCACACCTACCACCACAAGCGCGCTGATTACAAATCTGACAATTTGATCAATAGAGACATTGTCAGGATCTATTACCTGTAACGGGGGCGATGGGTTTATTTCTATTACTCCTGTGGGAACAGCAAATACTAAGCCTGTCTGAGACACGATTAAAAGAATAATCCCTGCTAAAATAAGTCCAACTTTTCTCATTAATTTAATTAGATCATTTTTGGAAAAATTTGTCAAGCGGTATTACTCAAGAAGCGCAGACTAAGCAGAACTTTACGCAGAACTACGCAATTCTTAAATGAGTAATTTATTATAAACTACCTCTATAAGTTCAAATGTCAAAATCCAAATGTCAAATCAAGTTCAAAATCCAAAATAAGCTTCATTTAAGAATCGACGAAAATATCAATGTAAGTTCATGAGCTTCTTTCCAATACCCCCTGCAATTTTCTTTTTTATTTGAATTAGCTACTGCAATCATTCTCAGCCAATGCATAGATTCTTTTGACTCTTTTCTACAAATACCTATTTTATGTCTAAAATCTTTCTTTGATTCTGCACAATCTGCTTCCATATAGTTTGCTCCTACACTAGTTGCTGATCTAACAATCTGACTTATTAATGTTCTATTTACCGCATTTTCTTCCAGAGTTTTAACAAATTTAATTATTTCTTCACCAAACCTTGCAGTTCTTTCTTCTAAGTCGTATTTAGTCGTTTTGTTTTTTGGCATTTATTTGACATTTGTTATTTGGATTTTGGATTTAAACCTATTTCTATTTTGTTCCGCTTATTTCTGCGATAGTCATTATGATGCTTAAGTTTTTGAATTTTATTTATACACTATGTTGCTTCTATTGCAATTTTGGTCAAGATAATAATGCCCACGTCTATAGCAAGCGGAATTAAGAGAAAGAAGTTGAGAAGCTTTAGGGTGCTTGCAAGATTTTGGTCAACAAAGTTTTGAATTTCCTGAAAAGGAAGAGAGAAGCCTAGAAAATGTAGAATCAAACCAACAATAAATACTGCAAGAGCAAGCTCCAAAAGTCCTTCCAGGTCTTTTCTGCTTGAATACATAGTGTTGCCGATTTCAAAAACAATGTATAGAGCAAGAGCTATTTTTAACGGCTCCAAACCTATTGAGGCAGGACCGGGAAATAAATAGGTTAAAAGTACTATCATTAATGGTAAACCAAACAGAAAAGGTGCTGTTCCAATAAGAGCCCTTCTGAAAGGATCTGTTTTGCCAATACTTACACTGCCAAGCTTAACCTCATTTCCTTCAATTTTTGGCAAAAAGTCCAACTCCCCTACCCTCACAAATAAAACACTAGCCATTAGAAGATGAGAAAGTTCATGGATCACTATTCCTGGGAAAAATAATAAGGAAATTAAATTAATTGTTGTTTTTTGGCTTCTGGTTGTTTTATAGATTATTTGAGAAATGGAACGGGTAAGGGTACGGGAGAAGAGGAAGAGAAGGAGGAACTCTATTACAAATATACCTAGGTAAATCATAATAAAATGATAGCAGTAATGGGTAGCGTCTAGCAATTAGCGTCTAGCGTTTAGTTAAAGATTCTACTGGACGGCTGTAGCGACTGTTTTGGTAGTGTCCCAGACAGCCGCAGCAGATAGAAGAAGAGCGAGCAAGAGGCCAAAAGTTGCGACATCTTTTGCTTCCAGAAGATCTTCTGTTTTACAAGCCTTGAGAAGTCTTTCCAGTACTTCGGGATCAATATCTTTGCCAAAAAGCTTTTCCCGCGCCTCTTTGTCTTTTAATTGCTCTGTGGCAATTAAGTTTTTTATGTGCTCAACAAGAGCTCCTCCTTCAGTTATTCCCATTTTTGCAATTAAGATCTCCATATCTCTTTTGGTCTCCTGATAAATCTCCTCACTTACATTAAATGTACCACTAACCCTGAGTTCCTGAACCGCATGGAATTTCAAAAGAATCCCTTCTTCTCCGTTTGCCGCCCGAGCAAGACGCAGTCTGTTTTGCAAGGCCTGAAGCGCTGCTTTTCTTTCTGCGTTTGTAGCAGTATCGATATGATCTTGGAGGTCTTGGATCCTCTGATCTATTGCAAGATCATAGGATTTTGGTTGTGGTTCTGCCTCTGCCTGAGCAGGTTGAGCGCTTTCTTCATCTGAAAAAACAAAACCCCAAAGCGCTTTATCTCTAAGAGCCTGAGCTTCGTCTTCCCCTTTTGACGCCAATAATGCGCTCCATTCTCCTAAAGAATAGTCTGTTCTTTGGCCGTTTTCTTCAATTCTAATTTTAACATTTTTACCTAAGACCTCAAGACATAACTCAGCTAATTCTTTTTGTTCCGGACCTAAATCCTCTTTTATTGCTACTAGAGAAACAACTAAAGAATGTAAATTACTACTATCGGCTCTGTCAATTGCACTATTGGTTCTTGAACTATTGTAAGTCAGGGCCCTATCTAAATCTTCTCTTAACTCCTCCTGTCTTTCTTCTGTTAAGTCTCCTCTTGCTTCGGCAACTAAGCTTCTAGATTTAGCCAGCATGATTTCAGCTTGCTGTTTATTTGATTTGCCTTCAATTTCTTTTTTTGCTTGCTCTGCCCTATTTGAAATTGTTTCATCAGGCCTGTGCCCTTGATCGTTTTCACCTGTATTATCACCCTGAGATAATGGGCCTTCTGTAGATGAATCTCCCCTTGTAGGACCTTCTTGCTGGGGAGATGATTTTCTCATTTCCGCAGCTTGTTGCGCCACCTCTGGGGGGATCTGGGCTTCAGTCATACATTATTTATATTAAGCCCCTTGCAAGAAAAAAGCAACTTGTGATAATGTTAAACTATGGTGGATACTCAGGTAGAAACTATACCAGCAAGAGAGCTTCCGCGTAGTGGTAATGGGGAAGGCAGGACTGGTGCCAATGGTAGCAGTAGTGGGCGGGAAAATGGAGCAGGCACCCCACAAACACAAGAAAGAAGAGATCAGGCAAGAGCAAAAGATTTAAGAGAAGGAGTAGGGCAAGGACAAAACATTGAACTTGACTTAGGAGACGAAGAAAAAAAAGAGGTTGCGAGAATACTTGGACAGAGAAAAGAGAAGGCTGAAAATAAATGGAAACTAAAGCCCGGAGAAATGACTGTTGTTGATAGACTTGCAAGAACATTAACCCCAGAGACTCTTCAAAAAATCGCAGAAGGAGAAGTTACCAAAGAAGTTGCGGCGATTGCAAGCGTCTTGGTTCATGATGAACTCATAGCTCTTTCTCTTGCGGCCGCGTCAGTTGTAAGAGAAAATCCTGGAAAATATGGAAAAATAAAATCCTCCTGGCCAATTGTGGGCAGATGGGCATCAAAACCTACTCCAACAACTACCACAGAGCAAACCGCTCTTAAAATGATGACAGACTATGCTAAAGAGTGCGGATTTAATGGAAGCCTAAGCCAAGAACAAATGGATGCAAGACTTAGAAGGGTTCATAAAATAGAAAATGAAATGACGCAAAAAGCTTTGGGGGTTGATTCTATGGCCCCCGAGTATGAATACACATCTTCTTCTATTCACCCAGAATCTATTGCCCGCTCTACCCAGAACAAATTACAAATTGAAATAAATAACGCATTGGATGATATTTCAAAACAAAAATTTAACGGAGAAAGTTATGATCAAATATGGCAAAAAGATCCGGTCCTTGCAACACAGGTTTACAACGAAGCATTTCAAAGAGCAATATTTAGGCTTTCACCAGACTTGGCGAGAAATATCTTAGACAGTGAGACTCCTGGGATCAGAAAGGAGAGCGTTGACGCTCACATAACAAGACTGGAAAAAAAACCAAAAGATGAAGAGGCAAATCCACTAAAAGAAACGCTGGATGAAAAAGCCACAGAGAAAACAAGCATAGAGAGTAGAATTAATCAATTGGACACTTTGATAAATGGCCTAGAACAGCAACTCCCCGGCCTAGAACAAGCATTCGCCGGAATAAAAAAGAAAGTGGAAACAGAGAAAGGATTAATTAATGACGAGATCAGAGACCTAGATACACAGTGGAGTGCATCTCTTGCAACTCTTGAGAGATATTTAGCCGTGCCTCTCCCTGACAAAGGCAAAAAAGATACGTATAAAGATGAGTATAGTAGATGGAACACTAACCTTACCAAGGCCAGAGAAGAAACAGTAAGGTTTCATGGCGAGCTTGAGGCAAAAAGAAAAGAACTTAGAACATTGTTGGGCCAAGAAGCAGAAGCAGAGATAAAGAAAAAGACAGCAGAAGATCAAATGAAAAAATATCAAAGAGAAAGGAGCGGCAAAAAAAGAGAGCTTATAGGAGTTAAGGCGGATGAAAAAACTGCAAAAATAGCCTATGAGGCAAAATTGAAGGAAATAAGTGAAGGAGGAACACCGGAAAATAGAGAAAAAGCGGATGCGCTGAGAAGATGGGTGCAAACAACTCAAAACTTCAATCAGGTATTGGATATCAGACTAAATGGAGGCACTGTAGGAGACTACAGTCTGGAAGGGCTTGCAGATACGGGAGAAACAGTGGATGGAGAAATTAAGGGGGCAGAGAGAATTAGAGAACTATTGTTTCACAAAACAGGAGACAAAATTTATGATCCCAAAGAGGGCCGTAAAATGCTTTCAGACGAAACTATTGCCAGGGCGATTATTTGGAAATTTGGACTAGATACATCAATGAAGATTGAAACATCTGCAGGTGCAACCTCAATAAGAGAAATATTGGATACAATTAGGAATTCAAGGGAAGATATAAGAACCATGGCACCAGGACCTACCAGAGATGGTTTGCAGATAAGTTTAACATACACACAAAGAGAACTTGTTGAAGGACTGCTTGGGAACTTAAAAGGTTCACAATTCAGAACAACAGATTTACTGCAGTTTATTGTTCAACAGGGAGCAAAATCTGCTGAAAACGGCAACCCATATCTTGATTTAAGCGGACTAGAAGAACAATTTACAAGGACTGAAGCAGAAATAAGACCGGTAGGAGTGGAGACGTTGCCACCACCGGAAGTTGGCGCAACGACAATAAAAGGCAATGAGCTAACCTGGGAAGGAGATACTAGGACAATGTGGCTAGATGGAAAAGCCCACAGGCTACATCTTAAAGCTACAGAAACATCTTCAAGGGCAGATGTGGGATATAAAATTGAGGTTGAAGCTACTCCCGAGTTAGTTAGTGCCCTACCTCCAACTCAAACCGAAGCCTTAGATCTAGGAATTGATTGGTCAATTATAGATGTATTTTATGGTAAAGATGGATTGTTAAGAACAGAGTATGCAAGAAGAGATAGACATTGGTGGGAAAGAGAGAAAAAGATACCAACCTGGATACAAATTGATAATGGGAGAGAAGAAACAACTTTGTCAGCAGGAGTCATCCCGACAGCGGAACTTGCAACAGATAAGGTTTCTGATGATATAAGCAGACGGACAATAGGGAGGGGGAGAAGATCTTTAGGTCTAGAGATTATACATAATATGAACATAGCAACAGGAGATACGATTGCATCAATGACACCAAACGAAAGATTAGCCCTTTTAGGCGGCAGGTTTCAACCAACTGAGGCGCGCAGCATTCCCGAAACAGGATCTCCGGGCGTATTTAAAGACTATACTATTACCTTGGGTAGTGATGGAAATTTCTATATCTTGGAGACTGGCGCACCGACTGAAGAAAGAAAAAGACTAGATCAATTTTTTCAAAGTAGATCTGAAAAATACAGAGAAGTTCAAGGAACACAAATATTGAGTTCTGAGGAGAGAAAAAAACTACAACAGGAACTTGGTGAAATAAGAATGTTAATTGGAAGAGAAGTTAGGAGAGCACAGCAAAGAAGGTAAACCAACATCAGAAGGCAAAAGTAAAATAAAACAGCTATAATAAAATTTATATGATTACTTTAAAACAACTAATACAAGTGGCGCCGTTTCCGGAGGAGACAAAAAACGAACTTTTGCAAAAGGCTGGCACCCTGTCTTCTGATCAGGTATATGAACTGGAGGATCTGTGCTGGACGCTTATTTCATCTGAATATCAAAATAAAATCCGCTTTGAGATGCAAAAAAACCTGCTGGATTCGGCTTTAAATCAAAAACCCTCGGACTTTGATATTAAAAAGGTTGAGGAAAAATATCTTACCGAGCTACAGCAGAAATTTAGCGCGACTGGGACGGATGAAAAGCTGGAGGATATTAGAGAAAAGCTGGAGGAGATTGGAAACAAGGGACCGGAACAGATGACGACAGACAATAACGACACTGCTCCACCCAACAATAATTAGCGTTTAGCAATTAGCGTCTAGCGTTTAGTTACAACACTTTCTATTTATTGCCAAATAAAATCGCATAACCAAGCAGAACCTTACGCCAGACTACGCTCCCCCCTCACCCTGTCCCTCTCCCTCGAGGGGAGAGGGAAAAAGGGAGAGGGTGATTTTCGGCGTGATTCTGCGTAAGGTTCTGCTTATGTCTAAGCTTATCCTCAGTACTGTTTCTTTTCACGATTTTTGCGTCTTTTTGACCTATTTTGATGATCTTGAAATGAAAATTTTCACGAACTACACTTAAAGCTGTAGTGATATACAGAGTGATATGGAATCTCAAAACTCAAATCTCAAATCGCAAAACTATTCCGACGAATTCCATTCGTGCGGAATCCCGTATGAAAATCCCGATAGCCTACAACTATCGAGGATCCCGTATGAAAACTATCATCGGGACAACTCAAAACTCAAATCTAACAATGTTAAAGTTCGAGCATATGAACTATCTTTAGTTGTTGTTAGATTTATTAACAAACTTCCAAATCAAAGAGCTTTTTGGTCTATGGGAAATCAGCTTTTAAGAGCTGCTACATCGATTGGAGCCAACATGGTCGAGGCTCAAGCTGCATCAAGTAGAAGAGATTTTATTAAGTTTTATGAAATAGCCCTAAAATCTTCTAATGAAACAAAGTATTGGGTTTGTCTATTAAGAGATTCTTACCCTGAGTTAAAAGAGAAATGTGCAGAACTATTAAAAGAAGTTAATGAGGTTAGCAATATGTTAGCCTCAAGCGTCTTAACCTTAAAGGGTAAAAGAAACATTTAAGATTTAAGATGTAGATTTGAGATTTAACATTTGAGATTTGAGATTTTATGGAGAATCATCCAATTCCGCAGGATGTTACCGGTTTTAAATTTAAACTGATCGGAAGCATCACGGTAAAACAATTTTTGTATCTTTTATTTTCAGGGCTTTTGGCCTATACCTGTTTTTTGCTTGGTTTGCCATTTTTTGTTAAATTTTTAATTGCGCTTATTCCCATCTGCCTTGGTACGGCGCTTGCGTTTCTGCCAGTTGACGGGAGACCAATGGATGCTATGATTTTAAACTATTTAAAAGCAGTTCCTTCTGAAAATCAATATATATATAGAAAAAGAGGGTCTTTTGTGCTTGACTTCAGCTATGCAGAACATCATAAAAAAACTATCAAGCCCAACTCAAAACCTCAGCAATCTACAGCGCAGGATCTAAAAAAAATTATGCTTCTTAACCAATTTGGACACAATGGACTAAAAGATGACCAGGAAGAACTAGATTTTATAAAAAAGATTAAGTCTTTTTTTGATGAAGCTGCAATGGAAGAAAAGGAGGAAGGAGAACAATCAAGCGGAGGGGCGGTAAAAAACAGTCCAAACATTAACAGCAGGACCCCTCTGAGAGTAGATGAAAACAAAGAAGAACAACCTGTAGAAGCGGAAACAAAACAGGAAGCTTCCAAGCAAGAGGTTGACAAGGCCAACGCGGATCAAAGGCAAAGAGAAAGAGTTGAACAAAAAGTAATAGAGCAGGCAAAGGAGCAAAGAGCAAAAGAAGCATTAGCGGCTTTGGACAAAAAACCAAGCATAAAAACAATAGGCCCTGAAGGTGCCTTAAAAGCAGGGTTTCCAATGCTGCCCGACATCCCAAACATAATATTGGGAATTGTGAAAGACCCCAGAGACAAGATTTTGCAAAACATATTGGTAGAGGTGCTGGATAAAAACGATGTACCGGTTAGGGCGTTTAAAACCAATACTCTTGGACAATTTGCGTCAGCCACTCCCCTGTCTAATGGAATTTATAAGATTTTCTTTGAGGACCCATCAGGAAAACATGAGTTTGAGGCGGTTGAAATTAACTTAACGGGAGAAATCTTTTATCCGCTAGAGGTTACCTCTGTGGATGAAAGAGAAAAACTGAGAAGGGAGTTGTTTAAGAATTAAGAACAATTTTTTAATTTTCCTTAACTCCTTCTCCTAAAAGGAGAGGGAGAAAAAGGGAAGAAACTAAATTTTATTTATGGCTAAACAAAAGGTTAAGTCTACTACTCAAAGCTTTATTGAAATACTGGATGTTGTGGAGGACATAGTCCTTCTTAAAAACGGCAACATGTGCAGTGTGATCAATGTTTCTTCTGTTAATTTTTACCTTCTTTCACGTGAAGAACAAAACGCCCGTATCGCAGGATATGTTGCCTTTTTAAACTCCTTATCATTTCCAATTCAAATAATAGTTCAAAGCAAAGGTGTGAATCTATCTTTTTACCTAAAGCTTATAGACCAAAAAATTGCGTCCTGTAACAACAGCTTAATAATTAAACATCTTAATCTGTATAAAGACTTTATACAACAGTTGACAAAGGGTGAGACATTACTTGACAAAAACATTTACATAGTTATACCATTCTCCTATCTAGAACTGGGAGCTATGACATCAATCAAAACAGGAATCAATAGTCTCTCAACAGACCTACTGGAAAAGGCAAGGCCGGTTATAAGCAGTAAACAGAACAACATAATCACACAGGTTCAAAGACTTGGACTTTATGCAAATGTGTTAAAAGACCAGGAGCTTATTAAGCTCTTGTATGGTTTTTTTAATGAGCAGGCATTAATTATGGATTTTAACTCAAAAGATATAAACAATGTTTTGTTTACGGCAAAAAAATGAAAAGAATCGAGGATTATCATACTTGTCATCGCAAGCACATCCGATCATGCTCAGTGTGTGGTGATCTCATATTACTAATCGATGAGATTGCTTCTCTGCGATCGCAATGACAAAGGTAACTTAATTTTAAACTTATGGGAATATTTGGAAACAAAAACACAAAAAAACAAAAACCAACAGTAGACGTCAACCAGCCAATTGAGACACTGAGGCAAGGGTCCATCTCACTGATTGATTTAATTGCGCCATCCTCTGTTGAGGTGGATTTTAAACATTTAAAAGTTGGGGACAAATTTTATAGAACATTTTTTGTGGTGGATTACCCCCGGTATGTTTCTCCTAACTGGCTCTCAAGCCTTATAGACTACAAACAGACAATGAACATATCAATGTTTATTTATCCTGTTGAAGAAGGAGATGTCTTAACTAACTTGAAACGCAAAATTGCCGAAATGGAGGCAACAATAGAATCGGACCTACAACAAGGAACTGAACCAGATCCAAAGATAAAAGTATCCCTTGAAGATGCAATGGCACTGCAAGAAGAACTTGCACGGGGAGTTGAAAAATTTTTCCAATTTGGACTTTACCTAACAATATCTGCTGACACATTGACGGAGCTAGATGAAAAAACTAAAGAAATAAATAGTATTGCTTCTTCAAACATGTTAATTTTTAAGCCTGCAACCCTACAAATGGAAGAGGGGTACAAGACCACCCTACCCCTTGCCCAGGACAAGCTATATATAACACGCAACATGGACACAACTTCTGTTGCATCAACCTTTCCTTTTACCTCTTATGAAATCTCCCACCCAAACGGAATTCTTTACGGTATTAATACGTTAAATAATTCTCTTGTTATAATTGACAGGTTTTCTTTTGAAAACGCAAACGAGGTGGTTTTTGGAAAATCGGGATCAGGAAAATCATTTCTCGTAAAACTTGAGGTCTTGAGAGAGGCCCTGTTTGGAACAGAAATTTTAATAGTAGATCCGGAAGAAGAATATAAAACATTAACACATGAACTTGGAGGACAATATATTTCCTTTTCTCCAACTTCTGAGATAAAAATAAACCCTTTTGCTTTAGTAGCGGATGACCTGTCTCCCTCACAGCTTGGGATTAAAATTCTCTCCCTGCACGGACTCTTAAAAACAATGCTTGGAGAAATGAGTCCTGTGCAGGAGGCAATCCTGGACAAGGCGATTGTTTTGACCTATAAGCAAAGAGGGATCACTCCGGATCCTGCCACCTACAAAAATGAGCCGCCAATTTTGGAAGACTTATACAAGGCTCTTCTTGCCCTTGGTGGAGATGAGGCAAAAGACCTGGCTTTCAGACTGGACAAATTTATAACCGGAGGGTTTGCCGGGCTTTTTAATCAACAAACAAACTGCGACATCCAAAACCAGGTGACTGTTTTTTCCTTGAAGGATGTTGAGAGCGTTTTAAGGCCAATTGCAATGCATATAATCCTGGACTTTGTTTGGAACAAGGTAAAAAGAAGGCTTAAAAAAAGGATACTTGTGGTTGATGAGGCATGGTATATGGTTAAACACCCAGATTCGGCAGCGTTTTTGCAGGGGATTGTAAAAAGGGCAAGAAAATACTATCTTGGGGTTACAACAATCACACAAGACATTGAGGATTTTCTGGGAAATGATTATGGAAAAACAATACTTTCTAACTCTTCTGTACAAATTCTCTTGAAACAGGGAATGTCTGAGGCAGATATCTTGGCAAAAACATTTCTTTTGTCTGAGGGTGAAAAACAATTTCTTTTAACGAGTCAGGTAGGAGAGGGGTTATTGTTTGCGGGACAAAATCACGTTACAACGTATTTTGCCGCGTCGGATTTTGAGTACTCACTGGTAACATCAAAGCCAAAAGACGTAATGGAACAAATAGAAAATCAAGAACAAAGAACCGGGAAGAAGAATGTGGATGACAACAATGAGGAAGGCCGTTCCTTGAGCCCGACAAATACTGAGGCGAAAGGTACGACCTTACAGCAAGACATCAAATAAATTAACCTAATTAACAATTTAAAATGAATGAAGATGAGCTCCAAGATCAAAACGAACAGGGATATCCCGAAAACGAACAAGAAAGTAGAAGGTCTTATCCAAAACAAGAAGACAGACAGGGTGGACAGGGTGTTTTTGACAGAGCAAGAAGTATCCGGGGAGCAAAGAGAAATTTAGAAAGATCTGCAAGGTTTATAAGATCTTTTAGAAAAAAACAAAAAGAGGCGCAGGTAGCAGAACAAGTTGCCCAAACAGTAGCAAAAAACGCTGCCACAACCGCAGTAAGAACCGTCTCTACAAACCCTTATATTATTATTGTAGTTGTTGTGGTGGTTTTAATCCTGGGTCTTACTTTTATAATTATGGAGGGCGGCGCTGGGGGAGGAGCGCCAGGAGAAAAAACACCAGGAACCGGAGGAGCTACTCCACCAATTAGTGCTAGTACAGCGCCAACAATAACTCCAGGCGCAGGGGTAATCTATCCTCCTCCATCAAGCTCCCTTGCATCCTTGTTGCCAAATCCGCTTCCCCAAACAACAACCCAGGGACAACAAGCTATTCAAAATGCCTTAAGTCAATTTAACAAAAATAATCTAAATGTTTATCAGCAAGCATCAAGTATTACAGATTTACCGTGGGAAGTTTTGGCTGGAATTCACTACATTGAAGGCGGATTTGGATCGAACAACTCTCTTGTTAGTGGAAGACAAATAGGAAACGTTGAACCGGATATACCAAAAGGGGCTTGTGATGGTCAAGTTAATGGTCCAGGTATTCCAATTCCCATATCTGGCGGTTGTGGATTTAAGAGCTTGTTAGATAGTGCTATTTATGCTGGTTTTCATCTTGTTGGCAAAATTGGAAGAAAGCCACAATCTTTCCAAGATATTACAACGGCTCTTAGTAGATATAATGGGGGAGGAAATGGAAATTGTGGGGAAGACGTTCCTTATTCAAATTCCTTAGACAACTGTCCACCTTTGTTTTTTGGAGAGGATGATCCTTATGCTCTAAGTTACTTTGATACAAAACATGATAACATGTATCTTATTTATTGTGGCGATTTAACAAAATGTGTGAATCAAAGAGCATTTGTAAGGCCAGGAGCCTTAACTATTACAAGATCTGTTGACCAGGCTTTAAAATAACATGAACATATTAAAAAATAGGGTTGTGTTTTTACTTCTTTTAATTATTGTTCTTCTAGTTTTAAATAATTTTATTTTTTCTAATACAAAACCTACACAAGTTACTAAGTACATAAATTACTCAACGCCTACGCCTTACCAGACGTCTGGTAAAATAAACATTGAAACAAAAACAATTTTTAAACCACTGGCTCCTGAAAGTATTCCCACACGACCATTAGAACAGGGAGGGGGAATCAATAGTGACTCACGGCCCATAAAAGATTCTGAAAATGAAATTAAAAAACTTCAACCATTTCTTCCGTTCAAAAAAGATTACAAATTATCAACCGGACTAAATGTTTCTGTTGTTATTCCATCACAAACGACTCAACCCTGGATTTTAACTGTGCAGATCTATAATATTAACTACAAATCAAATACGTCCGATATAGATTATAATTTTATGAAGAGATCTTTTAAGGAGGCATCTGAGGATGTTTTTGTTTGGGCGCTTGATCAAGGTGTAGACCTCAACAAGGTTCTAATAGACTGGGGGGGGAGGGAATTTATTCAAAATCAAGCTGATAAATGGCTTAAAGAACCGTAAAATAATAAGTTGGTTATTCTTGGATTCTTACGGGCATAACGACGTGGATGTATTCTTTTTGGTCAGGAGTTCTAAAAATAGCAGGTTCTGTGGGGCTATTGACCTCCATAATCACCTCTTTACCTTCCGTGTTTCTTAAAAAGTCTATTAAAAATTTAACGTTGAAAGAAATTTCATTGTCTTCCCCATCCTGCTTAACATCAACACTTGCCTTACCCTCTCCCACACCTGAAGATTTTGAAAAAATAGTAAGTTTTCCATCTTCTATTTTTAACTTAACAATGTTTGCGCTTTCCCTTGCAAACACTGAGGCGATTTTTATGGCTTGTAGAAAATCTTCTTTTCCTAAAGTAACTACTGTTTTGTTTGATTCCGGGATAACCCTTTCATAGTTTGGATAATCCCCCTCTATTAATCTTCCAACAAGAACAATGTTTTGGGTCTCAAAAAGTGCCTGATTTCCCTCTTTATAAATATACAGGTCGAGGGTTTTTTCTTTGTCTTCCTCTTTTAAAGAAAGA
This sequence comes from Candidatus Parcubacteria bacterium, assembly GCA_003599595.1. GTDB lineage: Bacteria > Patescibacteriota > Microgenomatia > Levybacterales > GWA1-39-11 > SURF-62. Next base: position 13,390 of record QZIP01000051.1, on the reverse strand, counting down.
GCCTCATTAACCAATCTTCCCGATATTATAAAAGAGCTACCCGTCTCTAATATTTTCTGGGCTTTTATCTTCACGCGGGACATTCTGTACCCGTCTGTTGCCACAAAGTCTACCCCGTCTTCTTTTTGATAAACAAGAACTCCTGACAGGACTGGCTTTGTTTCATCCAGTGAAACAGAGAACACAATTTTTGAAAATATTTCCCTAAATTCTTTTTGTGTAAAAGAGTGAACTTTTTCCCCTTTTTTTTCAAAAAGGTTTGGGAATTCATCTTTGGAGATTGTTTGAAAAACCATCCTATTATCCCTAAGGGAAAGCACAAGGCTTCCATTCTCCTCAACAAGGGACGCTCTGTCTTTTGGAAGAGAGTTTATTATGTCTATAAATTCTTTTCCCGGAACAGTAACAGTACCCTCTGTTTCAATTTTTGCGGGAATATTAATTTTTACTCCAAGCTCCAGGTCTGTTGCATAAAGCGTAAGGCTTGTTTTGTTTGCCTCAAGGAGAATATTGGATAGTACAGGTACTTGGGAGTGTACTGGTAATATTTTTCCAATGAGGGGCAGGGACTTATTAATATTCTCTGTTAAAAAATCAACCCTCATAATATATATCTATAAGTAGTAGTAGTAGTATATATGGAAAAGTGTAAAAAAGCAATAAACTGTGCGTAAAAAAAAGTGGATAAGTTTCTGATATCTTTGTGGATAAAATGTTGACAATAAAAAAAAGTGATTTTATTGTTGAAAATCATCACTTATTTTTCTTTTTATAAACATAATTTCCTCTTTTATCTTTTCTCCTGTGGAGGCTTGATGAGCTACTTTTTCCACACCATACATTACGGTTGTATGGTCTCTTCCCCCAAGTAAATTTCCTATCTCCACATGGGTTAAACCAACATCTTCCTTTAAAAGATACATGCAAATATGTCTTGGTTTAACAAGAAATGAATTTCTTTTTGACCCCTTGAGTTGGGTAGGTTTGATGTTAAAAAATGAACACACTGAATTTATTACATCGTCTGGCCTGATAATGGATGACTTATCTTTTTTTCCAAGAAGCTTTGAAATAAAATTTATGCTTATTTCTTTGCCAGGATCTTGAGCTGTTAGTTTTAGGAGAAATCCTTCCAAAGCTCTTGCATCCAATACTTTTTCAGCGATTGTTTTGGCTTCTTCAAGAGAAAGTTCCATTCCATATTTTTTGCTTTTAATAAGTAGAATTGCAGTTCTGAGTTCAAAATCAGGAGGTTCAATATCAACACTTAGTCCACCCTCAAACCTTGAGGCAAGCCTGGCTTCAATTTTTTTGATTTCAGATGGTGGTCTGTCTGAGCTTAGGATGATTTGTTTTTGTTTGTCAACAAGCGTGTTAAAGGTGTGAAAGAGTTCTTCTTGTACCCTTTCTTTTCCGCTCAAAAATTGGATATCATCCAAAAGGAGGATATCTGCATTTCTAAACTTTTTGCGCATCTGAGCTGTTGTTTTGTCTCTTATAGCCTCAACAACTTCGTTTGTAAACTCTTCTGTTGTTAGATATATAATTGTTGCGTTGTGTTTTTCTTCAAGAAGTTTGTTTGCAACAGCATGCATTAAATGTGTTTTGCCAACACCTACTGTTCCATAAAGAAGGAGAGGATTGTATTTTGTGCCCGGACTTGAGGCAACAGTGTTTGCGGCAGTGTATCCAAGTTGATTACTTTCTGAAACAGCAAGCGTTTCAAATGTATAATCAAGTCTCACCCTTTGGGGCTTACTGTTGTTTTTTGCTTCTGTTAAAACGTCTTTTGTGAAAAGGGGGCCTGAGCTTTCTTTTTTTTGAGAAGGAGTTTTGTTTTGAGAAACAAATACCAGACTCATGTTTTTACCTGTTTTTTTATCAAGAACCTTTTTAATAAGTGGGTGGTACCTTTTTTCTATATATTCTGCTGTTATAAAAGTGGGAGCTGAGATTGTGGCGGTTGATCCGTCAAGGCTTAGGAGTTGGGTGCTTTTTAAAAACGTGAGAAAAATAGCTTTTGAAACTTCTAATTCTATTTCTGCAAGTACTGATTTCCAAATTTCTTCCATAATTCAGGTAAGTTTAATTATTTTTTTGATTTATACTGAGTTAAGCGCGGTTTGGTGGACTTAGCACTGTCCGCATTGTTAATGTTTTTATGTTTGCTTTGACCACTGACGGATTACATGGATACTACAAACGCTTAAAACCTTTTGTGGTGAAAAGATAGTTAGAAGTATAATTATGTGGATAACTTTTTGTCAAGTAGGGAAATGGTTATGTTCTGTAATTTTAAACCACAAATTATAAATTGTGGAATATTACAATAATGTATCTGTTATTATTAATATATGATATTTGTTAAGAAGTCCTTGTTTGCAATTCTTTTTTTAGCATTTTTAATACCTGCTCTTACAAGTTTTGCTTATGTTTTGAAAGATTTTTATGTCATATTTGGTTTGGATGGGGCAATTTGGGTTAAGCAGGTTTTGGGTGTTTTGTTTTTGCTTTTGTCTGTCACTTTTTTTGTAGTGTTTTGTGTTTTGGCAAGAGATTGGGTATATGTACTCTTTTTTGCTTTGGCTTCTTTCTTTTTGCCCTTATTAATTGTGAATGATATAAGTTTTTTTGTGTTAGGGGTGGGCCTTGTTTTGGTAGTGGTTTTTGGATACCTTAATGTAGACAAGAAGATGGTTTCATGTGTTGATTTTAAGCCAGGAAGGATACTTGTTCCGTCTATTGTTCAAATAACAACTTCATTACTTCTGGTTTTAAGTTTGGCACTGTATTTTCCAGTAGATTTAAAAATTAAAGAGAAGGGGTTTGTTTTGCCTGATGCCATTATTGATGCTAGTGTCGGAATAATTGGGCAAAATGGAGCCAGTAGTCCGGTAAGTTTAACACCTGCGCAGATTGCTCAATTAAAAGAAAATCCAGACTTGCTGCAGCAATCAGGGTTAGCGGATTTAGGGTTGGATTTTTCTAGTCTTGAAGGTTCAATGGAGACAGTTGTGAAGACTCAGGTTAAAAAACAAATAGAGGGCATTGTTGCTCCGTTTACAGGTTTTATACCTGTTTTAGTTTCTGTTTTATTTTTTTTATCATTAAGGTTTTTGGTTTCTATATTATCATTTTTGCTCTACCCTTTTATTTGGTTAATTTTTTTAATTTTGGAAAAAAGTGGGCTTGTGAGTTATGAAACAGAAATGAAAGAAGTAAGGAAGATAAAGATATAGTTTAGCGGGTAGCCCGTGGCAATTGGTGGGTGGTTAAAAAAATAACAATTGACAATTAATGAGTTCAACAGGTAGCCAAAACTACCTGTTTTAGGGCGGTTATCTGTTTCCCCGAGACATTTTTCCTCTATTGTTGCCCATTCCTGTTGTTGAGGATTTCATGTTGGATCTTTTTCCACCCTTTTTACCTCTATTGTTTTGTTTGCCTTTCATATGTTGATCACCCCCTTTATTTAATATCAAAAATCAAATCCGATTCAACCGGATTCAAATATCAAAAATTACAACCATATTATGTTTGAGATGTTTAGTTTGGGTTTTGGTTTTGTTGTGTTTGGTGTGTTTTGGACTACTTGAGGCTTCATGTTTTGTTGACTTTGAGGTTAAATTGTATTGCTATAGGTTAAATTTAGAGTGAATATAGGGAAATAAATTGGTAAGAAAACAGTAGGGGGGTTAGTTGGTTACCAGAAGCTAGTAATTGAGTAATTAGTAAATAGTAATTGAGAATTATTTACTAACCAACCATGAACCAATAACTAACCAACTGTACTTTGTTGTTGGGTTTTGATATCTAGATTTAGTAGAATTAGGTTATGAGACTGAAACAAAACGAGAACAGGCTTATTTGGGTGGATATTTTGAAAATTTTTTCAATCTATTTGGTTGTTGTTATTCATTCTATTAGTCCAGATTTGTATGTTTATCTAGGAGAGCGGGGATCTTTCTTCTTTCAAAACATATTAAGGTCTTCAGTTCCTCTTTTTGTTATGCTTTCAGGCGCTTTGCTTCTTGGAAAAAATGAAAGCTTTTCTTACTTTTATTCAAAAAGAGTGGTTAAGGTACTTTTTCCCTGGGTGGGTTGGACGGTTGTTTATGTGATTTGGATATATTTTTTTACAGAAACAAATGTAGATTCGTTACCGGGTTTTATAAAGCTTTTCTATACTGTTTTGTTTAGCAAGTTTTGGTTTATGCCTATGATATTTGGTTTATACCTGCTTACGCCAGTTCTTAGGTTTGTAATGAAAAACAAAATATATCTTTTGGCTGTTTTTTTAGGTTGGTTTCTTTTTGTTTCTCTTTTGCCGGTTATGGGCAAGGTTTTAAGCTTTAATTTCTTTGAAACGCAATTGTCAACTGTACAATTTTTGGGTTATTTTTTGCTCGGCTATTTTTTGGCAGGAGTAAATCATAATAATAAAGCTGTTTTTTACTCTTTTTTAATTTTTCTAGTTTGTTTTATGCTTGTTTCTGTAGTAAAAAGTTATTTTTTTTCTAGTCTTGTTTCAAAATTAAGCCCGTATCCATATAATTTTATTTCCCCAGTCACTGTTTTTGTTTCATCTTCCATATTTTTGATTTTTAAAGGCGTGACTGGTGCGTTTGAGGAAAAGATTAGTGGCAAAATACAAGAAAGGGTTGCTTTAATAGGCGGTTTGACATTAAGCATCTATTTGGCACATCAAGTAATAGCGGAATCGGTTAATGTGCTTGTACCGGAAATAAGGCTTTTGATTTACTCTGTAAACCCCTTGGTTTCTACTCTGTTTTGGGCGTTAATTATTTTTGTTTTATCTGTTTTGTTGATATTGATGCTTAAGAAAGTTCCTGGGATCCGTAGGGTTGTTTGATTTTAAGTCTATGTTTCTGGAGATTGTTATTTTTTGTTCACCAAAAGAGCTTGGGGCAACTTGGGATTTGGGAAAATAAAAATAGACGTTGTTGTCGTCAAGGGTGAAATGTTTGAAGTTTTCCTCATTTGGTGCCGTACCTTTTTCAAGTATGTTTTTTGCATTTTTGTAAGACGCTCCTCTGTCCCACCTGGATTCAAGTTGTTGAGTTAGGTTGTCTTCTGCAGTCTTAGATATATTTTTTAAATAGTCAGGGTTATTGGGAAAAAGGTCTTCTAGTTTTACTTCTTTATTGTTTTTAAGATCATGGTTGAAGGAAATAAGGTCTTGCGTTTCATTTGCTCCTCCTGTAAAAGAGTTAATTTTTAAAATAAAACTTATGTAGTTGTTGTTTAATTGTTGGGGAGACCAGTTTATGTTGAGAGTAAAAGGATCTTCAGGATATTCTGGTGATTTTCCGTTTGGCAGTGGGGCCTTTTTTCTTTCTTTCCAGTTTTTGGTGGCTTGTTTTTTAAATTCACTTACCTTACTTGCTACTGTTGATTCAATAAGGCTATTAAGGTTTTGAGGGGCTTTGTCAAAAACAGGATATTCAACTGAGATTTTGTAGAGTTTGGTATTTTCTTTATCTGTTTTAATGTAGATGATGAGGGTTGAGAGTTGGTTGTCTTTTGTAATTAAAAAATTTCTTTGCTGATAGAAAAAGTAGCCAAGAACAAAAATGGTTGTAAATATGACAGTGGTAAAGAGGAGTTTTGATAAAGATTTTGCTGTTTTACTTCTCTTTTTTGTCATAGAAATAGCGTAGCATAAAAAAATATCAAATATCAAATCTTGAATTAAAGGTTTGATTTTGAATTGTTTTTTTGGATTTTTTGTGGAGGAGTTGGTAGGTGATAAAGACAAGGATTGGGATACTTGCTATTAATATTGAGTATTCAAGAGTGAAAGATGGTTCATTTCCTGTGGTTATGTCATCCAGGGCGGCAAAGTCTAGGAGAAGAACAAGAGCGAACAAAATAATTAACAGTTTTTTCTTCATAATTTAATTATAGTATTGTTTTTATGTGTTTTCTGTTGTTGTTTTAATGTTTTTTTTCCTCTCTCTTGGCATTTTTTTATTTCTGAGTAACCGATGTAAATGAAATTTTTGGATAGATTGTACTAATCTTGGCGGGTACAAGACTGCACCCGCTTGCGTCCCAAGTTTACTTCTGACTACTGCGTAGCCAGGCGAAGACTTGTGCCTGGCTCGAGAACTGGACCTTTTACCGAGAAATTGATTGGATAACCGAACTGGAATATCCGGGATGCACGGTAAAACAAACTCAACAATTATTAAATCTCTTTGTCTGAAAATTATCCAAATACCAAAACCTTATCTGATTCCTCAATCATTTTGACCAGATCTTTCATCGTTGAGACAGGACAAGCGCTGTTTTCGCCCTTGTGACGAAGCTCAAGACAGCTCCCGCAGGCAAGCAATTGTCCCCCTAATTTCTTAAACTCTTCAAGTTTTTTGGAGATATCAAAGTGTTCTGCATCAGGAATATCTTTAATCTCCACTCCTTCGTTCAGAAGAAAGATGCGCACCGAATGTTGAGCTAAAAGACTGGTTATTCCTAAACGCAACGTGTTCCAGATATGTTCTGGATTATTGGACTCAAGAATTATGCCTAGTTTCATAAGTCTTGCTTTTTTTCCTCAAACTCCTTTTTGCCTATCTCTCCTCTGGCATAACGCTCTTTGAGAATATCAAGCGGAGTTTTATCTTCTCGACTTGAACCAGATTTTCCCAAATAACGAATCAGGGCAACTACACCCAGAACAAGAAGAACCCAGAAAAGGATCATAGAAAGCCAGCCAAAGATACTAAAACCGCTCCATCCGCCCATCATATTGCCCCAATCTGAACCCATCATAGAATTACCACCTCCCATCATCCACATCATTGGCATAAAACCCCAACCATTTTGAGGAACTTGAGCATTAGGATCACAGCCACTTAATCTCTTACCCATAACAATATGCATTTGTTCTTCGCCTTCCTTCCCCATCATACCTATCATCATCTGGTTCATGGCAGCATGTCGTTGGGTATCACCAATAGATTGACCCATAAAATACTCACCGAGCACAGCATAGTTATCATCAGTAAAGTCTTTGCACTCAATTTGTTTTGCTTGGAACTTCTCCCAAACTTCTTTTCCTTCTTGTTCTTCACGAGCTGTATGATCACCACTTTCCGTACTCGTTTGAACCACAACCAAAATTGGAAGAAAAAACAAGGTTGTAGCCGTAATAGCAAGCAAAATTAGCCACTTTTTCATATCCCAATTATACCAAAATTCAGACAGTTTTTCTGTGAGGATTTTAAAAATTGAGCATAAAGCCTTCTTGAAAATGGACTTCTTGCCGAGGAACTGACTGGATCACGGAAATTGTTCACTTGTTTACTAATACCAGTAGTGGCTTCTCCCAACCGAAGCAAGTTTCCCTACTGTTAAGTTTAGTAAATGCTTTTATGCATTCAGGATCTAGCCTGGCGTAATCCTTAAGCACATTAACGACTTCTTCAATAAAACCTCCAACAGTACCGTTGGAATCATCAACTCCACCTGTCTGTAATTTCTGATCAAGACGTAATAACAGACCAACAAGAATCTGAGCACTTACAATATTAACAGGCAAATCAGTAACAACCGCAGATAAACGGTTACAACCTTCCTCTAGAGAATTCTGGTAGGCAAACCAAATACGAGATGGTCCTCTGTATGGCTTGATATAACCTAAAGCAGAAGTAATAATCTTTTTAACCTCAGACAATTCTTTATCACCTAAAATTCCCAACTGACCACTGCAATTTGGGTTGTGCACCTGTTTTTTATCCTCCTCTGAGAGCAGTTTGCCGTCCTGAACTACATAAATGGCTAATGCCACCATATGTTTACAAAGAGTATCATTTTGACCAAGATAACAGGTGCAATGCCCGTAATCATAACGTCGAGCTTCAACAGAAACTCTATAATGTTTTGTACCGAGAACTACTGCAGAATAAGATCTGATTCCATCTTCAACTTGAGTAACTTTTCCGTTTTCATATAAAGCTACTGCCTTTTCAAAAGTTGACTCATCTGTGGCAAATTTAATTTTATTAAGATCAAAATCCGGAGGTTGCATATGTATAATCCCTATTATTTCTTTTGGTATAAATTTGACTGTATCCATAAACTTTTCACCTCCTCGCTTTTTACTTTCTTTTTTTATCTTATCCTTTTTTAATGAGAATATGTGTCTAGTTTAATGGATACCTGCCCTTTCCTAATACATGTTTGTCAAATTAGATCATTAAGTCTTTGTTATAGATAAGATTGGCATCAAAGGTTACGAACTCTGCTTTTTCAAAAATACCTGCGAGTAAGATGTGATCGGGATGGCAGTGGGATAGGAAAACATAGTTGATATCATTTGTTGTTAAGCCCTCTTTTTTAAGCGTTTCTTTAAGAAGATCCTTATCTTGCATACTGTGATTATACCAAAACTAATTTAATTTAATTCCAGAAAGAAGAGCCATAAAGACATCAACATCCCATCGTCTAACCCTCATTTTATTTGCTTTCAATAAGTTTGATGTGAGATAAGGTAAGCCTAGCTTGTTGTGCTTGCTGATCAATCACTGCTTGAGAAACCGGCTGTGGAAGTTTTTTAAGTCTCTCAGACATTTCAAAAACAGGAAAAAAAGCTCTTTCTATTGCTGCCGGATTTATTTTTTTCTCAAATCTTGCATAAGTAAAGTCAAGAAAAGCAACATTTGTACCCACTAATTCCGCAACCTTTAAAACACCTTCACCAAAAATGCTTGGTCTAAGTGGATGACCTAAAGATCCTCCGCCAAAAAGAAAATCATAAACATATTCACCTTCAGCAGCTGAATGCTCTGCTTGATGCACTCCGTCCTGTACTCCTCCAACAACCTGAAAATCCCCTCGCAGACATTCAACATTATTTTCGGTTTCCATAACATCTAAAGCATGTCGATGCACCTTCTCAGGCAAGCTCATTTTTTGTAATTCCTCGTAAGTTACTTCTGGTGACATAGATTTGTATTATCTTCCAGATTGCAGTTTTAGCAAAAAAATGCTAAAATATCTTGTTTCAGCTTTATAATTATGGCTATAAGCCCACAATCTCAATCTCTTTACCTAGCCCTGCTTAATTCATCCAAACCTCTTTCTGCGCAAGAAATTGCTTCCAAACTCCACATTTTTCCAAATAGTGTCTATCGTCTTACTACAGAACTAACCCAAATCGGATTAATTACCAAATCGGACCAATATCCGTACAAATTTTCTGCCAAACCTGTTAATGAAGGCTTATCTTTGTTTTTACTTTATCAAAACGTTTGGTTCTCTCAAAAATTTTCAAACTTCAAGAAGAGAGTGGTGGAAAAAGAAAAAATCCCTCCATCTCAACAAATAAATCTCTCATTTATCCAAAGCCGTGACCAGCTTATGAAAGAATCTGAAATTGATGTTGCTAAAGCCACAAGATCAATTGACCTTTTACGCTCCGGTCATGAAATCCCTGCAGACCTAATGTTTGAGATGATAAAAGCAAAAAACAGAAATGTGGTAACTCGCATGCTTATTCAAGACTACTCAAAAGAAAACGCCAATATGGTCACCAACTGGCAAAAAAATGGAATACTAGTCAGAAAAACTACACTGCTCCACTTGAGACTTATGATTTATGATTCTAGTATTGTTTATTTTACATCCTACAAGCACGCTAATTCACAAAAAGATATGGGAATGAAAATTAACTATCCCCCTTTTGCTGTTATCCTCTCTCAATTGTTTGAAGAATGGTGGCAAAAAGCAGAGACAATCTAACAAAAATTATAAAAATCCTCATCGTCTTGTTCGTCTAGATTTCTGCCTCATGGGATGGTAAAATAAATACGAACTGAATAGGTTCAACGTCATGATAGCCCGTTAGGTGGTAGAGCAAAGGGTTATTAGAAAAAACAATATTCCGAGGTAGCCCGTTAGGTGGTAGAGCAAAGGGTTATTGGAAAAAACAATATTCCGCGATAGCTCAATGGTAGAGCAGGAAGCTGTGAAGTTCGCAGCTCTTGATGGAAACATTAAGATGAAAATGGGGTGAATTCAAGGAAGCCTTAAATGGTAATCTTGAGCCAAGCTTGACCAATAAGCATAAAAGTAGTCAAGAAGGTGCAGAGACTAAGGAGTGAGTAGCTAAAACAATAAGCTCCTACAAGCGCCCCACATCCCTTAAGGGATGATAAGATAGTCCACGCTTTTTGGAAACAAAAAGATAAAGTGTAACTTCAAGGTTCTAGGTTCGAATCCTAGTCGCGGAGCCAGGTATAAGTTTGGGCCTGGCTTTGCCAGGAAAAGACTTGAGATGTAGGCGGGTGCAGTCTTGTACCCGCCCAGACTATGAAGTTCTACTACGTATATATCCTCAAAAGCATGTGCTATTTTTTAATAATCTATTTTAATATAGCTTAGATATGTGGGATTGTGTCTGTGGTTTTTTTGAAAGATGTTATGGGTTTTTAGGTAAAAATGGAAAAAGAGAAATAAAAGTTAAAGCTTGTATTAAAAGTCATAAGAGATGGATTGGTATAATGTAAAAAGATACCATGTCGCGATCATGGTATCTTTTTAAGGTTTTAGCAACACGGACTCATTTTCATCACCTCCCTCTTCTTTTGTAAAATCTGTTAATTGGCCTAAGATGTTGCAGCAATAAATATTTTGACCGTAGTTTTTATGATTAAAATTTAAACTTTTTTTAAGCACCTGTAATTTTTTTTTAAATTTATTAAGTTTTGCAATTTTAGAGTCCAGCAAGCTTTCGTAGTTACTGATAGAAGTTCTAATATATTTTTTTGTATGTTTACAATTTCCCTCTTCGCATCCTTTGATTAATTTTTTTATCTCACTTAGTGGTAGACCTAGGTCTCTGGCATGTTTTAGTATCTTAAGCTCTTCTATGGTTGATTGAGAATAAGAACGGTAGCCATTTTCTTTTCTAAAAATCTTGGATATTACACCTGATTCTTCATAAAAACGGATTGTTTTGGTGGGTAATCCAACAATTTTTGATACTTGACCAATGTTATAGCTTTGCACCTTGTTATTATATACCTTCCAGTAACTGGAAGGTCAAGAGGCAAAAATTTTAGAAAAATATTGCGTTGTTCCTGTTTTAGTTGTTGTGATTTAAGCTAATTTTAATAAATTTATAAAACTATTTTTGTTGTACTTAATTCTCTTAATTTATTTATCAATTCCTCTGGTTTATAGCTTGTCATATCAATATCTTTATTTATAAACATCCGCAGTCCTTCAACAATTCTCCGCATAAAAATAGCTTCTTTTTTCCATAATCTGTTAATAATAATTTGGTTCTGTGCAAATGTATTGGATACGATTGCTAGTTGTGCAAATAAAATACCAGTGTCTACAAAAATATTTGAAATGTCTTTAATGTCAACACTATGTACTTGAGAAGAAAATAATTGACGATGAATAATAGTTAACCGTGTCTCTTCCACAATAATACTACTTGGAAAGAAATCCCATGGAAATACAGAAGATATTTTTAGTAAAATTCTATTTGAGCTATTAACCATATCTTCTACTGCTTGTCTGTTCTTTTCTGCTTTCCCTGCATGGTTTATAATAGCTTCCTCTAATCCTTTTTCTTCTGTTGTTTGTTTTATGTTTTGGGCATTTGAAGATACTAGATTGACAGCGCTCATTTGTGTTTTGGTTTGATCTCTTAGCGTGACATCTTCCTTCTTTCTTTCTTGATTAAACAACTTCTCAAGCCAGTAACTTACTTTTTGATTCTCAGATTGTTGATACCGGCTTTGAGAAAAGATTGGGAAAATTGTCTTAATAATTCTTTTCATAGCCTCCTAAATTTACTCTTTTTTTTATAAAAACTCCGTTATTTTAATTACAAGATTTATGTAATTGAAATCACTTAATGCAAGACATCTATATTACTGAACATAAACAAGCTTAAGATTATACTTTATCTTAGTCTAAGTTGAAGCAGATAATTAAAATATGAGTACTACTCAAACTATTTCAAAAAATTCATTCAGATCCGGTAATTTATTTATTGGATCACCCCTGCAAACCCGCTATATGTTGGATAATTTAATCATGGAAAAACGAATCTCAACAAGCTGGTTGTATAAACTATATAAACATAGTCTTCTGTATAGTTTTTGGTCTGTACTGTCTTCTCCAGTAAATTAAAGAGATACTAATTCTTTAAAAAAAACTAGCAGTTTCTGTTAAACACTCAAAATTTGACTATATATTGTTTTTTCTATATAATGGTTGTATACATACTCTTCACACTTGAAAATGTGTAGGGTATAACTCCTTCTAGACTGATCCCGGTTAAACCGTGATACAGTAAGAAGGGTATAGTTGACAAACCTAAGCCTAAATGAATAAGGATAAGGTTAAAGCATTCGAAACATTCTATAAGCAATTTAAAATCCGCAATTACAAAAAAGGTGAAATGCTTATCCGGGCAGATGATGATCCACAAGGTATTTTTTGTCTAACAAAAGGGTATGTTAGACAGTACACTATTTCCAAAGTAGGTTTTGAGCTTACGCTTCACATTCTCAAGCCTGTTTCATATTTCCCTATGGTATGGGCAGTTAATGGTACGCCTAATGTTTATTATTTTGAAGCCTTAACCGCGGTTGAGGTGGGCCGTGCACCCAGAGATCAAGTTGTTAATTTTATCAAAGATAAACCTACTGTCATCTTTGAGTTGCTAAGCGAATTAATAGAAGATTACGCAGAATCACTGACCCGTATTGAGCATTTAGTATTTTCCGATGCATACCGGAGAATAATTTCTGTACTTTTATATATAGCCAAACATTTTGGGGAAAAAAGTGACAAGGGTGTTATTGTTGATCACCGTTTTACCCAACAGGATATAGCAACACTTACAGGAGTAGCACGGGAAACTGCCAGTATTGAAATGGTAAAGTTGGAAAAAAAAGGATTGGTTAAATATATTGATCACTCAATGATATTTGAAAGTATTAAAAAATTAGAGCTTGAATTATCCTCAAACCACATAAAATTGTAATCTGTATCACAATAAATTTGTTATCTAGGTTACACATATGATTATAGACGCATTGCTGTATAGTTTTTTACACCCCTTTATACTTATTTTTATATATGACTCAATTAATACAGAGAGGTTTTGTACCAGCATTAATTTTAGTAGGAGTTTTGATTATAGCCGGATTAGCCGGTGGGTCCTATTATTTTGGAGTATTGAAAAACACTAAACCACAACCACAAAATCCAATACTTGCCTCTGCCATTCCATTTTCTTCCCCTTCAGATGAAACTGCCAACCCCGATTTAACCGGGGCCAATTGGAAAACATATACAAATGAGTTAAATAAGATTAGTTTTAAGTATCCATCATCCGACA
>QZIP01000018.1 GCA_003599595.1 Candidatus Parcubacteria bacterium | reverse complement strand
GTGAAACAAGAAGGAGTTGTCCAAAGCAATGGATGTAAAAGAAATGAACATTACCGTGAAGATTGTTCAACGTATTTGGGCGGAGAATATGCTTGTCCAGCTCCCGACACCGGAAGCAAAACAGAAGAGACCAGCAATCCCCCTGCACAACCTCAACAAAACAGTGGAGGTGGAGGAGCTACTAAAAACCTCGGAGAATCCTGTACAATAGTAAATGACAACAACGGCAACTGTGGAACAGACCTAACCTGTAGTGGCGGCCAATGTAAAGTAAACAATGGCTCTTACCATGGATCAAATAAATGCTGTGCTCTAAATACCCAATGTGCATCAGATGAACTCTGCAATGGATCAGATGGAGACTGCCATGCAGGCACGTACTGTAAAAAAAGAACACTCAATAGAAGCCTTGGACAAAACTGCGCAGATGATTATGACTCCTGCGCTTCTGGTCTAACTTGCCAAGACGTAAAAGGAACAGCGCTTTGCCGCTATACTAGAGGTAGTGGAAGCCCTGTCTGCTGTGAAGGAGACTCTGACTGTCCAGCTGGTCCACCTCGTCAATATTGTGATACAGCCAACGACTCACCAGATCGAACCTGCTCTACCCGATATACCTGCGCAACCAGAACAGATACAGGCGGTGGAGACACAGGAGATGATGGAGATGACGAAGACACAGGAAACAATAACACAATCTTCAACATTGAACTTTCCCTGCCCGGCATAAAAAATACAAGCGGAAACAACCAATCCCCCACACATCCTCAAAGAAATGTAACTATCAAAGTCCTTGGTAGCAACGATCAATTAGTTAGCGAAAAATCTGCCAACATAACTTATTCCTCTAGTACAGGAACTTACAAAGGTAATGTAAATATGGGAACTCTTGCAACAGGCATATATACTATCAAACTGGAAGCCAACAACAGTCTAAGAAAAATTCCACAAGGATCAATATCCATAACCAACGGCACAACAAATCAAATCCCCAAAACAAATCTTGTTACAGGGGACCTAAATAAAGACAATAGTCTAAATGTTAATGATTACAATACATTTATCTCTTGTTTTGGAGACAAACAATGCTCTCAAAAACAATTGGCAGACCTAAATGATGATGGAAAAGTAGATTTAGCAGACTACAACATTTTAATGGGTAATTTTGCAACACAAAGAGGAGACTAAAATAGTATCAAATATAAAGTATTTAGTATTAGCTATTGAAAAACTATCAAGAGATAATATACAATAATTTTAAATTTGAATTTTTAAACATTTATAATCTATGCCAAAAAAAACAACTATACTTATTGTAATACTTGCACTAGTAACTTCTGTCTTGGTTTATCTTGCTATATCAACAGAAAACAGGAGACCATTACCAAAAGAACAACCGCAGGTAACCAAAATCAATAAAGAATTAAAGCCAGTCAAAACCGCAAGGCTCTACTTTCAACCGGAAAATCTAAACACATCAGGAGTTTATGCACCAATCACGTCTGATGTCTTTATAGATGCAGGAAAAAATAAAGTTTCAGGAGTTCAGCTTGAAATGGCATTTGACCCAGAAGCCATTACAAAAGTTGATATCGCCTCTCCAACAGACAATCCCTTCTTTTCAAGTCCCAATTCAGTTATCCTTTTCAAAGATATAGATTATAACAACGGAAGAATTTCTTATGCTGTTGCAATTTCTCCAACAGAAGATCCAAAAACCGCTATTGGAAAAGTAGCCACCATCACGTTTACACCAAATTCATCTTACTCAACAACTGAAGCTGAAATTTCTTTTCTCAACAAAACCATTGTGACAGAGCTAGGCACCGTAGAATCAATACTAGACCAAGCTACCCCATTAAAACTTGACTTCTCCTCAAGCAACCCAACCCCAACTCCACAAGCATGTATACAAGTCATAACGTTTGCAAAGAATCCAACAACAGAAGAATGCACCGGCTTTAGGACCCCTTGCGATGTCCCGGAAGGATGGACAAACTGCCAACCCTAATCTAATACTACCAATAAACAAATAATCCAATAAACAAATCAATTAATTAAATGTTTTGAATCTAATAATATATTCTTATTTATATATTGGATTATTTTTTCATTGATTGGGTTATTTGTATCTTTGTTTATTGGGTTATTGAATTACTGGGTTATTTAAAAAACTGTGGATTTTTGATAAAATAGAGATTACCCAAAAAAGAATAAATTAAAATCTGGGTGCGTAGTTCACTGGTAGAACGCTTTCCTGATAAGAAAGAGGCACATGGTCCGATTCCATGCGCACCCACATTAAAACAAACCTTCTAACTCTAGAGGAATCTCATGGTCTTCCAATTCTCCCCTTTCTTCCCAAGTCAAACAATCAAGCAGAAAACCTTGAAGAAATCTTAATCTTTTAATCTCTTTCAAAAGTCTAACAGCCTTTTCAGGACTATTTCTTACCATTTCATAATAAAGTTGCACCAATTGATTCAACCTATTAGAAACAGCTTGATAAACCGCAATAATCTTACCCTGCCTTGATCTTCTATTATAGGTCTCAAACCGGTTAAGTCTTGTCCACTCACCGGCCTCTATCTCTTCAACAAGACTACCCTCAACACTTTTTTCATTTTCATCCTTTTCTTTTTCTTTTACCTCTTTTGGTCTAAGAATCTCTTCTCTCATATTTATTAACCTCCTCAAAACTTTATTCTTGAGGCCCGAAGGGGATTTGCACCCCTGCATCGCGGTTTTGCAGACCGCTGCGTTACTACTTCGCCATCGGGCCATATTTTTTTAAGTGATTCCTGCGCCTGCCCCGTATACACGCCCCTCGTGAGCGCCAGGCTGAAAGCCTGCGGCACGAAGTAAGTGTTATTCGGGGTTACCTCTTCGCCAACACGCCAAAAACGCTTTGCAAATTCCCTCCTCCCGTACATCTAAATCTAAATCTCTCATTTAGCTAGATGGTACTGGGACAGACTCCTGCGCTTGCCCCATATACATTACCCTATCTCATCAATTAATCTCCACCTAAAGTATACCAAAAAACATCAAAGCTAAACAACTCAAAAAAGGAAAATTACCATAACGGAAAGTAGATACGTTGAAGATTTTTATATATCAAGCAAAAAGACACTCAAAAAGTGGTAGGAAGAAGTAAAAACCTCTTCCTTCGCAAAAAGCTAGAAGAGAAGGTTTTTTTAGAAAGGAGGTGATCCATCCTCAGCTTCGGCTAAGGATACCTTGTTACGACTTAAGCCTCATCACCAACCTCTATCTCTCCCCTCTCAAAACCTACGGTTTTGAGAGGTAACTGTTAACAAATTAACAAACAACAAATTAACTGTAAGGAAAACTCCTTTTTGTCAATTTGTCAATTTTGTTAACTGTCAACTATCATCTCAAAGCATAAGCTTTGAGAGGGGATTCGATAGCTGCCGGCTTTGCTGCCTTGACGGGCGGTGTGTACAAGACCCGAGAACGTATTCACCGCGGCCCGCTGATCCGCGATTACTACCAATTCCGACTTCATGGGGTCGGGTTTCAGACCCCAATCTGAACTGAGGCGAAATTTATGAGATTGGCTTGCCGTTGCCGGCTTGCTACTCATTGTTATTCGCCATTGTAGGGTGTGTGTAGCCCAGGGTATAAGGGCCATGCGGACTTGACGTCCGCCCCTCCTTCCTCCCTATCTAATGATAGGGCAGTCTCCAATGAATATTTAACATTGGACAGGGGTTGCACTCGTTTCCCCACTTAAGGGAACACCTCACGGCACGAGCTGACGACAGCCATGCAACACCTGTGCTACCATCCCGCTTTCGCGGGATTTCCTTCTGTTTCCAGAAGAATAAACGGTAGCATGTCAAACCCTGGTGAGGTTTTTTGCTTCGTCTCAAATTGAACCACACGCTCCACTGGTTGTGCGGGTCCCCGTCAATTCCTTTGAGTTTTAGCCTTGCGGCCGTACTCCCCAGGCGGGGCGCTTAACGCGTTAGCTTACGACAGCCCACACTCAAAAGTATAACTTTCAAGAATCCCTAATAACATAAATACCAAATTCCAAACAAAATATTTGAAATTGGAAATTTGAAATTGGAAATTCTCTCAAGTGTTATACACTTGAGAGCGGGCTATCTAGCGCCCATAGTTTACGGCTAGGACTACACAGGTCTCTAATCTGTTTCGCTACCCTAGCTTTCGTGCCTCAGCGTCAGGATAATTCCAGGCACCTGCCTTCGCCTTTGGTGTTCCAGTTGATATCAACGCATTTCACCGCTACACCAACTGTTCCGGTACCCCGAACAATCCTCAATTCTGATAGTATCACGCCCCAATCTAAGGTTAAGCCTCAGTATTTAAAACGTGACTTATCAGAACGCCTACGCACTCTTTACGCCCAATAAATCCGGGTAACGCTTGCTCCCTACGTATTACCGAGACTTCTGGCACGTAGTTAGTAGGAGCTTATTCTCCAAGTCGTATGACTTGGCAAAAGGAGTTTACGACCCGAAAGCCTTCATCCTCCACGCGGCGTCGCTGCGTCAGACTTTCGTCCATTGCGCAATATTCCTGGTTGCTGCCACCCGTAGGTGTGGAGCCCGTGTCTCAGTGCCCCTGTGGCTGTCCGACCTCTCAGTCCAGCTACCCGTCATCGCCTTGGTAGGCCATTACCCCACCAACTAGCTGATAGGACGCAAGCTCCTCTCTCAGCGGTCAGTTAAGACCTTTGGTTCCGATTAAATCGGGACCGTATAGAGTATTAGCCCGTCTTTCGACAAGTTATTCTCTACTGAAAGGTAGATTCTTACGCGTTACTCACCCGTCCGCCACTATCCGTAGGACAGAACCTTCAACAAATTGACAAATTAACAAAATTAACATGAAGATCTTAGTTTCTTAGCCAAACCTCCTAACTGCTTAGTAATGCTTTCAACTAAGATTTTTACATCTTCAAAAAAAGATTTACTTATTAATAAATTATCAAGCGCTATATCTAAACACGCTACAGATTCGTTTATTGAACCCAATGCATTCTCAACATATCGCTTGAAATCTTTATCAGAAAACTTAGCCGAACCTTCAGCAATATTAAGACAAACAGATAACGATGCTCTCCTTAATTGATCACCAAGCTCCCAATGTTCACGAGGAAACTTTTTCGTTATCTCTACTACTCTTTTATAAAGCAATTTTCCATCTTTATAAACTTGAAACTCAAAAAACCTGAAAGTCTGCATTCTTCAATTCTATTAAGTTAATTGGTTAACTGTCAATTGTTAACTGTTCGGTCCTACGGACCGTTCGACTTGCATACCTAAGGCACGCCGCCAGCGTTCACCCTGAGCCAGGATCAAACTCTCAAAAAAAATTTAACTTTGTTAAATTTTTTGCAGTCCGCCTAAGACCGCCCTTTGAGCCGTCCTATCAAATGACAGGATAAGGCAAAAAGTAAGGTCAGGCGGGCAAAAAAAAGTTAAATATAATCCTGCTCTTGTTTGGATTTTTGTGAACCCATTAACAAAAAGCAAGTAAGAAAACTCAGATATTACTATCTGAAATCTGAACTCCGTCAGGAATCCAGAAAATTCCTACCACTTTTTAAATGTCTTTATGCTTGTCAAGGAACGAAGTTCCGCAATCCTGAGTTTATCGAAGGATCAAGGAACAATTGAAAATATTTTGAAGATGAAATAAAAAATACGTCAATTTAATGGCCGTATTTGATATCAGAAGTTTCTTATCTTAAAAGTCTCTTATCTTAAAGGTTTCTTCTGTTAACTAACATAGTACTTATTTTCACCCTCAAAAATACTCTATGTATATGATATAAAACCCAGCCTCATTTGTCAAGGGGAGCTTATCTTTCCAACCTTGACCTCTAAAAGATATCTGATATCATAAAATAAATTGCTAACACCGGCTAAGTGCTTTTAGATTTTTAATTTTGGAGTAACAGAAGGTTTTTTAGAAGACTTCAAAGTCTCTATATCTTTAGAAGATTCATCTAAATCTTTAAGTCCTTTTTTTATCTTTGCCAAATTTTTTCTTGCCTGCCCAAACTCACTTCTCACTTTTGCCAAATCTTTTCTTACAGCAGTAAAGGTCTGTTTATAGCTTGAAGAAATTGTGAGCTCTGCCATTATTAATCTATCTTCCTCAAGTATCTTTTTAATATTATCCAACCTATCACTCAACCCTTGAATATTTTCCTCTAGGTCCTCTGTATCCTTTCCTTGTATCTTAAAATCTTCTACAAGTCTACTTGCTTTAGAAACTGTCTCTTCAAATCTTTTCTCAAGAGATATCAGATTTGAAATCACCACTATAATTCTTGTTTTAGGAATAAAATATGCATAAATTTTCTCCTCTAATACGCCTTTATAAGAATCTCTCACCTCTTTTGAGCTATTTTCTAAAGAAAAACTATCTTTTATTTTCTCCAAATCATCAACAAAACCAGTTATCTCCTTATTCAAACTAGTCTTTTCATCTTGCAAAAGTCTTTTATCAGAATCAATCCTCTCAAACAATTTTTCCAAATCATCAATTCTGGCCTGTGTTCTATTTTCAGCTTTTGTAATCAAAAGCAATAAAGATTTACTTTTAGAAGGAGTTGGGGACAAAACAGGTTTTGAGCTTTCTTCTTTTTCTAAAGTTTTTGCAGGATAAACTGAAAACACCTCAAAAACTATCACTAATACCATTAATAATAGAGCAATAGTTATCCTCTTCATAATCCTTGACTATCAACTGTAACATCTAAATCATCCACCTCACTTAAATCTTTAGCCGTCTCACTCATAACTTCCTGGATATCATCATCCATCTGATCTATATCCTCAACCACACCTGAAACTGTTAAAGGAGTAATTATTGGACTAGTCTTTACAACCTCTTTAACTTCTGGATTAATTGTTTTTTTCTTGGAAAAATCAACATTGGATAAAGATTGATACAACAAAACCATAGATATTGTAACCAAAACAATAATTGAAGATAAAAGAAAAATTGTGGCCCTTGTGAAAGGAAACTTATCCATATGACAATCCCATCTATACTAAAACTTTGACTTCAGCTTGTCAAGCGCAAAACAGTCCCAAGTATTCCAAACTTAAAATCTATTCAAAACCCCACGCCACCAGCTACCCGCCACATGCTACTACCTAAGTCCTCCCGTAACTTTCACTCTATCCAAAAGCCTTTTTTCCTCCAATAGTTTCGCCGTTCCCCTAACAACCGTTGTCAAAGGATCATCAACCACGGTCACCGGCATCTTTGTCCTATCCATAATCAATTTATCCACCCCCATCAAAAGCGCGCCGCCCCCCGTCAAAAGTATCCCATGTTCCAGAATGTCAGACGTTAACTCCGGAGGAGTCTCCTCAATTACCTCCATAACAGAATCCACAATCTCTGAAATCACCGGTGCAATAGCCTCTCTAACTTCCGCCTCTGTTACCCTCAGACTTTTTGGTAAACCCGTCTCAATATCCCGGCCCCTAATAAGAGCCACCTTTCCTTCTGTGCTTATATCCTCAACTACCAACTCCTCATCCTCTCTCTCTTTATCATTCTTATCCTTTAATTTTGAACTTTGAACTTTGAACTTTGAACTTTTCTTATATGCGCTTCCAATTTTCAATTTCAATTCCTCAGCCGTCCTCTCTCCAATCAAAAGACCATATCTAAGTCTTATATAATGAATTATTGCCTGATCCATCTCATCCCCTGCTAATTTTAAGGATCTATTTACCACAATTCCACCCAAAGAAATTACCGCAACCTCTGTTGTCCCACCACCAATATCCACCACCATAATTCCCGTTGGTTCAAAAACAGAAATACCTTCTCCAATTGCAGCCGCCATAGGCTCTTCTATAAGATAACACTCACGTGCTCCAGCATTAAGAGCCGCTTCCCAAACCGCACGCCGCTCAACCTCTGTTACTCCGCTTGGAATCCCAATGACTACGCGTGGACGTGCAAGCCGCGGAATCGGAGAACCCAACTCATGAACTTTCTGAATATAGTAAGACAAAAGATAGGTAGCCGCATCAAAATCAGAAATAACACCATTCTCCAAGGGCCTAATTGCAGAAATTGTTGAAGGAGTCTTTCCAATCATCTTTTTTGCTTCACTTCCAATCGCAATTATCTTCTTGCTCTTATTATGTCTTGCAACAATTGAGGGCTCACGGATTGCAATCCCTTTTCCCTTTACATGAACAAGGGTATTTGCAGTTCCAAGATCTATACCTAAATCATGCGAAAATAAACTAAAAATACTATCAAACATAACTTTTTATAGTATAGAAAAAATCACACCTAAAAACAATGACACAAAAATCCCAAATCTGAATTGAATCAGGAATCATGAATCAGGAAAGCTTTTTCCGTTTTTCCCCATGACGATTCAGTCACACCGGCCGGGTTCTTGGGGCCGCCCTGCTTTTTAGCAGGGCGGCCCCACTCATGCAAACAAATCTCAAAACCTAAAACTAAACGCTAGACGCTAACAAACTAAATGCTAATCCCTTGTCCTCTTTTCCCAAAAATGATAAACTGAACTCTGTAGCATTAATAAAATATTGACGATAGAAGATCGAAAGTGGAAGATAGTATGTTGACTCCGATTAAATCGGAGTTGAAGATAGAAAATAGACTATAGAAAATTATCTACCTTCCATCCTCTATCATCTACCGTCAAAATGCATTTAAAATTTATTCATGAAGAGCAACTTACTCTATTTCATCAACCACTCTATAACTTTCTGTTTTTATATTCTCTTTTTCATCACCCCTCTTGTAATGTATCCCTCAACCTATGAACTCTTTGAATTTAATAAAATGTGGTTTGTTTTTGGAACTTCTCTTATTATTCTTTTTCTATGGACAAGCAAAGTAATTTTAATAGGAAAACTCACACTCAAACGCACTCCATTTGATATCCTAATCCTAATCTTTCTATCTTCTCAATTGCTCTCTACTATTTTTTCACTGGACAGTCACACTTCTTTCTGGGGATATTACTCCCGTTTTAACGGCGGCCTCCTCTCTCTTATTACTTACTTATTTTTATTCTACGCATTTTTAAATAACCTCACGAAAAACACGAAAGAAAATATCCGCGGAATCCGCGAAAAAATTAGTGACCTTAACGAAAACCTAACTTCACAAACAGCTTCCTACAAGATTCTTTTTGTAAGCTTTTTATCAGGCTCCGTTGTTGCATTATGGGGACTCCCATCCCACTTTGGCTATGATCCCACTTGTTTCCTTTTTAGAGGAAGCCTGGATGTTGCCTGTTGGACAGATGCTTTTAGACCAAAAGTCAGAATGTTTTCAACTCTAGGCCAACCCAACTGGCTTGCCGCTTACCTTTCTGTTCTTATTCCCTTAAGCCTTGCCTTTGGTATTTCAAAACTCAAAATAAATTCTGAAAACAAAATTCACTCAAACAAGATGCAAAACAATCATCAAAACAATCAAAAACAAAATTACTCTTCTACCCACTCTTCCAAAAATTTTCTACTTAAATTTTTCTCAGCAACTAACTTACCCGCACTCGCCTTTTTCTTTATGAGCTTTATCTTTTATCTTGACTTAATTTATGCCAATTCTCAATCAGGCTTTATTGGATTTTGGATTGCAAACATTGTATTCATTGCCATTCTAATCTTAATGCTTACCAAAAACCATACGCTTCCTGTTTTAAAACAAAAATTAATTTTAGGTTTAATTGCACTTAGTATTATTTCCTTTATTCCAGTCTTCATAACCTCTTTACTCGGATTCTTTTCAGACGACCCCTCTTCCTTGTCTTCCATAAGAAATATTAGCATCCTAGTTTCTATCCTATTAATTACCACAACAGTTTTAACTGTAATTACTAAAAATAGATCCATCCTAAAATCCTTATGGAATCAAAAAATATTCAAAATTGTCATTTTAATTAATTTTATATTCTTATTTGCAACATTTTTTAATCCCACCCCTATATCGGGACTTAACAAATTCACCTTTCCTGAAATAAAAAACAAAATTCTCTCCAAACTAACCTCTCCTTCACCCGCCGAAGTTTCAACGAAGGCGGGCCCAACTATCCCAACAAAGACAGAAAACACCCCACCACCTACTTTTGGAGAATCAGGAATAACAACCTCCAGTAAAATCCGGTTGATTGTATGGCAAGGAGCACTTGAAATTTTCAAGCAAAACCCAATTTTTGGAACAGGAACTGAGACCTTTGCCTTTGCCTACTACAAAGTCAAACCAAAAAAACATAATCTTACCTCTGAATGGGATTATCTTTACAACAAAGCTCACAATGAATACCTCAACTATCTTTCCACTACCGGAATGCTCGGTTTTGGATCTTATATGGCCCTTATTATCTACTTTCTATATTATGCAATTAAGACTCTTCTAAATTATAAACACCCATTTGAAATCGGAAATTATTTATTAGCCCTTGCTCTGCTCTCAGCCTATATCTCAATTCTCATTTCAAATTTCTTTGGCTTTTCTGTTGTAATTATCAACATTTTCTTTTTTCTTATTCCTCTCTTCTTTTATCTACTAATAAACAAAAATGGCCAAAATTCCTCTGTTGTAGAATTTCAAACAGAAGAAAAATTAAGCCCCAAGCTTGCAATGAAAAGATTTATTCAGGAAAAAAAGAGACTAGCAGAACAAGAAAAAGTAGGCTCCGGAAAAATTATTATTATTAGTATTGCCTTTCTTTTGACAATTTATCTAGAATATCACCTAACACTTTATTGGCTTGCCGACAAAAACTATGCCGTTGGTACAAATCTTGATAAAATCGGCGAATACGCCCAGGCTTACAAACCACTTTCAGATGCTGTAAAATTAAGACCAGGAGAATATACCTATAAAGATGAAATGTCCTCAAATCTTGCCGCACTTGCTGTGTATCTTCATCAGCAAAATGAATCAACAAATGCAGCCATTCTTGCAGACCGCGCCAAAAAATTAAGCGATGAAGTTATTGAAAAAAATCCAAATAACGTTGTCTTTGCCAAAACAAGAACCAGAGTATACTACTCACTTTCAGAAATTGATAAAGATAATTTTCCAAAAGCAATTGAAGCGCTTGAAAAAGCCAAAGACCTTGCACCAACAGATGTAAAAATAATCTACAATCTTGCCCTTTTCTATGATCAACTAGGCAACAAAGAAAAAGCAATCGATCTCCTAAAAGAAACCACAAACCTAAAACCAAATTATAAAGATGCCTATTATGCTCTTGGGATTCTCTATACTCAAATGCATAGACAGGAAGAAAATTCCTCCAAGGCAGGGGAATTTAAAAATAAAGCAAAAGAAAATCTGAATTTTATCCTCCAAAACATTGAGCCAAATGACAAACAAGTAGAAGAACTATTGAAATCCCTGTAAAATTAGAATAATATGTGACTAAATTAACCTAATTAACCTAATTATTCTAATTTCTAAATAAACATTAAGTCTTTAAAGATCAAAATGCAAAATGCAAAAATCAAAACCTAGTTAAAAGTTTAAAGTAAGATATCTTTTAATTTTGATTTTGTTTTTGATATTTGAATCCGATCAAATCGGATTTGATTTTTGATCTTTGATCTTAAAGTAATTGGGATTTGTTTAAAGCGACTCCGATTAAATTAAATTGGAGCTAATTAGGTCAGTTAGAAATTTTACCATTATGCTTCCTATTGTCAAAACACCAAACCAAGTACTTATGGAGCCGTCAAAACCCGTAACAGAATTTGACAAGAAACTCCTCAATATAATTACAGAAATGAAAGAATCACTTCTGGCAACAACAGATCCAAAAGGAGTTGGTCTTGCCGCACCTCAAGTTGGAATCCCGCTTAAAATTTTTCTTGCCAAACCAAATGATAAATCACCCATCCTGGTTTTTATTAATCCTCAAATTAAAGAAATTACAGAAACACAACCTAAATCATCCAAAAAAAAAGGAAGACTCTTGGAAGGCTGTCTCTCCATTCCAAGTATTTGGGGAAAAGTTAGTAGAAACGCATCTCTTACCATTGAATACCAAGACGAATCCGGCAAAAAACATACAAAAGTTGCAAAGGGATTTTTGGCAATAATCATCCAACATGAAATGGACCATCTTCAAGGCATCCTTTTTACCAAAAGAGTTATGGAACAAAACCAAAAACTCTTTAGATCCTACAAAAACGAAAAAGGCGAAGACGAGTTTGAAGAGATCAAAATATAACCCCGGTAACCCCGGAGGTTAATTACTCTTGTAACCTCGGTAAATTCCAGATATAAATATAATATGCCAAAAAGATCAATACCTCTTATAAATGAAGAATACTATCACATATTTAATCGTGGGGTGAATAAACAACCTATTTTTCTAGATAAACGGGAATACCGCAGGGCGTTAGACCTCATAGAATTTTATTCTTATTCAGGTAAAAAAATAAGCTATTCAAGATTCTTAAGCATGAGCCTAGAAAACAAGGAAGAATACATGAAATTATTATTCCAAAATAATAAAAAATTAATTAATATTGTTTGTTTCGCCCTAATGCCTAACCATTTTCATTTCTTATTAAAACAACTAGAAGATAATGGAATATCAAATTTTATGAGCAATTTCCAAAACAGCTACTCTCGCTACTTCAATATAAAGAATAACCGAATAGGACATCTCTTACAAGGCCAATTTAAATCTGTTCACATAGAAGATGACTCTCAACTCCTTCATCTTTCAAGATATATTCATTTAAACCCCTATTCCTCTTGCATTGTCAGAAGTATTGAAGAAGTTGAATCCTATCCTTATTCTTCATATCACGAATACCTAAATATTAAAGGTTCAAAAATCTGCAGTAAAGAAATCATTTTATCTCAGTTTAGAAATCTGAAAGATTATCAAAAATTTGTTTCCGATAGAGCTTCTTATCAAAAAGAACTAGAAAAAATAAAACACCTTATTTTAGAAGATCGATATTAATTTTTATAAATTCCCCGATGTTCAAAGCTATTTAACCTCCGAGGTTAAACTAGGTTGCAACCTTAGATTCTACTCTATTCATTTGAATAACACTCCCAATGATTAACATTCCGCCAATAAACTCTTTCAGATTTGGAAGTTCTTGATAAAATACAAAAGCAAGAACCAACGCAAAAATTCCTTCTAATGTTAAAATATTTCCAGCCAGTACAGCCTTTACATTTTTAAATCCGAAGTTAATTAAAAAATTATTAGCTACATTAAAAAACCCTGCAAGCAAAATTACCGAAAATAATCCTATTTGCCAACTTACTGTAGGCAATATTTCTCCATTCACTAAAGAAATAACAAAAAATGTAACAAAACTCATAAAAAGTAATATCTGCGTAATCTCCTTATCATTCAAAAAATTACTTTGCCACTTTCTACATAAATAACTTAATGAAAATAAAGCGGCTGAGATAAAAGAAAACAATTCTCCCGTCCCCACAGTAAAAACAGAAGAATAATCTTTCACAGAAATCAAAATTACACCAATATAGGCAACAATCAACAATAAAAGTTTATCTATGGTGAATTTTTCCTTAAAAAGAATAAAGCCAAAAACAGAAGCAAAAGGAATCGACTGAATAAAAGTTACATTGCTTATCTTTGTTAAAACAATCGCTTCTCTATAAAGACTTGCTCCAATAATGTATCCCAAAGTAATCCTAAAAAGCATAATCACCAAATCTTTTTTGGGAATTTTCCTTAATCTGAAAACACTCAAACTCCTAGGAAAAATAAAAAGACTCAAAATAAATGCTGCTCCCAAAGTTAAATATAACTGCTGGGAAAGTGATAAATAACCGCTTAGATATCTCGTATAAATTGCTACGGAAGCAAAACCAAAAGCAAGCAAAATAAGCGCGATTACTCCTTTTACATTATTTTTTAATAACATATCTTAATTATAACACTCAAAGATTAAGAAAAAAACATCTTGAAAAAACATCTTGAATACTACCATACTACATAGTACAGTAGTATATGTAAGAGATTATTAAATAGCTAAGTTAATATGAAGAAAGGATCTATAGATAACTTTTCAGGAGATGAAGACGCAGTAGCAGAACTGATTTATTCACTGGTGTTTTGTAAAAATTTTGAGGACTCAGTACTTTTTATTCAAGATTTACTAACCAAATCTGAAATTAAAATTCTCTCAAGAAGATTAAGAATCGCAAAGCTTTTATTAGATGAAAACACTTATGAATACATTCAAAATAATATGCACGTTGGTCACGGAACAATTGCCAAAATTTCTGCCTGGCTTAATCAAAAAGGAGAAGGTTTTAGAAAGATTATAAAACAGCTTCCAAAAGAATCCGCTGAAAAACCTTGGTTTGAAAAATCTGATTGGGACCAAATTAAAAGAAAATATCCAGGATATTTTTGGCCAGAACTTCTTATAGAAGAAATTATCAAAGGATCAAGTAGCAGACAAAAGGGGAAAATTACAAACTTAATAAAACAGTTAGAAAAAACAACCGACGAAAAAAGCGAATTATATAAACATATTGAATCTCTGATGAACAAAAAATAACTCCCAAACCCCAAATCTCAAACCCACAACATCAATTAAAAAACCCTGCACATACTACTATACTATGTAGTATGGTAGTACATGTAAAAAATAAAAGGGTTTAAAGAATAGGAGAAATTAAAGAATTAGGAAAAACAAGGCTCAAGATAACCCCAAAAACCTAAGCAGCTTTAGAAGTATCCTTCCCTTCCTCTCCCTTCTCTCTTTGATCAGGAACATCTCCCTCAATCAAAGATGTACCGGATTCATCTGAATCAAAAACATCACCACTTAAACCAGGAAGTTCTCCAGAATTTATATCTCTAACATCCTTAAGAATATCTGGCCCTTCTTCAAAAGGTGATCTTTCTTTTATACTAGGCATAAACAAAATAACTATAACACAAATTTTAATTAAATCAACCTCTTACCCCCCCATAGGTCAACGGAATTGCTTCAGCACGACCATTGCTTTTAATCCTATCTGCCATCTGATTAGCAAACAGTGGATGCAATCTACCAAAGCTCTTCAATTCTTGTTTTCTTTCCCTACTTGTAACCTTGTCCCACCTAAATCTTCCTAACACTTCTCCCTCAGTCGGAACATATATAACCATCTTTCTAACCCTCTTGACAGCACTCCCATCGATTATCTCTTTAACGCTTAACGGAAGCTTATCCAAATCAACACCTTGAGAAACAACATCCACCTCTTTCCTGATACCTTTTCTATTATGAGGATCATTTTTGCTATACATCCTGCGGCCCTTAGAATCAATAAGTAATATCTCATCTTGACCCACAGCAAAAAAATCT
This sequence comes from Candidatus Parcubacteria bacterium, assembly GCA_003599595.1. GTDB lineage: Bacteria > Patescibacteriota > Microgenomatia > Levybacterales > GWA1-39-11 > SURF-62. Next base: position 15,346 of record QZIP01000018.1, on the reverse strand, counting down.
ATTCCATTTCTAACATCCCATTCCAATAATTCATTTTCAGAACTCACATCATCTATATCGTTCGTATATTTAGGAATAATAATATCGTATCTTGCATCCTCAAGAACCCTAATTATTGCAAGCTCACTCTTAATAGCATTCCACATTCGGGCAACTCCATGCTCTACTCCTCCCAAATTAAGAATAGATACAATGTTTTGAAAATTTTGTACTGTTTTATAAATCTCTCCTACAAATCTTTCATCAGAGTCATCTTGAAACGCCCTATAAATAGAATTAATGGCCAAAGCTTGAATTCTTGCAGACCAAACTTTTTGTCTCTCAGCTTCTCTCGAATCAGTAATTTCTTCTCCACGGACATACCTTTCATCTAGTCTATAAGGACCAAAATAAAAATCCAAAGCAAGTTCCCTTAAAAGCTTCTTTCCAGGATGCCTTTTCTCAAGTTCTTCTTCTGTTTTATTTATCATCTCTTTAGCTCTGCCAAAAGAAGCATGATCCCACTCAAAAACTTTTTGATTTACACCACCCCTTCTTTCTTTAAAAGTAGGCCCATATTCTTTTTGAATCATCTCATTTAAAACTGGATCATCAACAAAAATATCTGGCATAGATATATCGTAAACAGAAGATATCTATAAGTCAACCTAATTTTTGTGGTAAAATCAAAACTATATCCGCGCAATCCGGATGCGTCAGATAAACTGTAGAAAAGTTATACAACTCGAATAGCATCATAAATCGGTGTGAATCAAAAACATTAATAATGTATTACATATGAACAATATTGTATTTTTCGGTAGCTCTGAATATTCCGTCATTGCCGCAAAAACCATTCACACAAAAATTCCAATCTCACTCACCATCACCCTCACTGACAGACCAAATAAAAAAGGAGCACTCACTCCAAACCCTGTAAAAGTTTTTGCCCAAGAAAATAATATACCAGTTATCACCACTAACAAGTTGGATGAAAAAGTTATTGAAGAAATCCAAAAGAAAAATCCCGATTTTTTAATTGTTGCGGACTTTGGCCTCATTCTACCGCAAAAACTTCTTAATCTCCCCAAATATGCACCTCTTAACATTCACCATTCTCTCCTGCCACAATACAAAGGCCCCTCTCCTGCACCCACCGCCATACTAAATGGCGACAAAATAACAGGCGTAACCGTAATAAAAATAACGGATAAAGTTGACGCAGGAAATATTCTGGCTCAAAAAGAATATGAAATAAAAGAAAATGAAACAACTGCCTCATTATTAAAAGAATTAAACAAACTTGGGGGAGAAATTATTATCCCGGTAATTGAGTTTTTTGTCTCAGGAAATATACAAGAAATAAAACAAAATGAATCAAAAGCAACCTACACAAAATTTATGAAAAAAACGGACGGCCTCATAGACCCTGAAAACCCACCAGATCCAAATGCGCTTGATAGAATGACAAGAGCTTACTTTCCCTGGCCAAATGTCTGGTTTAAAACTAATTTTTTAGGGAAAGAAAAAATCATCAAGATCTTGCCTGATAAAAAAATACAGGTAGAAGGAAAAAATATAATGACCCACAAAGACTTCATTAACGGTTATCAGGAAGAAGGAAAAGCAACTCTAAGAAAACTAAAACTCATTGAATGAATTACCAATTGTCTTACATAAAACACTACCTCCAAAATCAAATATCAAATCCGATTCAATCGGATTCAAAAATCAAAAACAAGTGCAAGACTCAAAACCTTTTATTTTTAAACTTTTAGTTAGGATTTGATCTTTGATCTTTACACCTTGATCTACTGAAAGGTAATTCTTACTGACTTACAACCGGAGCAACATCAGAGGTAGATTTTGCTTTCTTTTCTTTATCTTTCTTACCTAACATCTTAATACACTTTGCGCAAAGCTTAATTCTTTTTAAAACACCATCAATTATAACCTTTTTACTTTGAAGATTTGGTTTAAAGATCTTTCTAGTCCTTCTTTTTGAGTGAGACACATTGTGCCCGTACCCAATACCTTTTTTGCAAACATCACATTTCATTGCCATAAGAACCTATTATACAAAATTACAAAACCTTTTACAACCAAACAAAAAATTAAAAAAATGAAAAAAGAAAATCAAAGTTATAGGATTTAATATTTTTGAGACGACCGTCACCTGTACATTAACATCACCAAACAGACTGTTTACATAGGTAAAATTAAAATTATTAAGAGGAATAAAACGCTATCAATCTTTACTATCGGATCAAGCATATGACAGCTACACAACTATGAATTATCTTACAGGAGGACTTTCCACAAACTCCCCCATCATCTGACTTAACTCATCTCTTGAAATATCATCAAGACCCATAATACCCCTTGATAACCTTGTTACCAAACTCTCATTCAAAGGCCTTCCTTGTCTTCTTATCTCATCTACTGCAATATTCAATACTTCCTTTGCTCCAACACAAATAAAATAAGCTCGACCTCCTAGCATACTCACCTCATCTCCACTAACAGATCCCATTCTATCCTCTGCTTGCCAAACCACATCTACTAATCTACCTATAACATCAATGCCTCTCCTTCTAATATCACCAACAACCCCTCCCACTACCAAATCCCTCGCCTTCAATTGAAACTCAGCTAACCTCATTCTATAAACATTTCTCTCACCGGCAATAGTTAACCCATCTCTAGTCCCTCTCCCGCTTAAAAAAACTCTTTGACTCTCTAAACCCTCAACATACCCACCCACAAGCTTATCAACTTCACCAATAAAATTTGGATCTTGCTCATATCTTGGAGCTCTAACAAACAAAACAGTTTCAGGAGAACAATTCCCATTACCATTTCTAGAAGTCTCAACAGAAGGAACAAAAGATTCACCACCTAAATTTGCCCCAAAAAAATCTTTAGCTTCTTTTATAGCCACTAAAAATAAATCTTAAAATAAATGTTCTAAAAAATCAATATAACAAAATATATCAAATTTTCCCACCAAAAAACCTCATCCTTGTCAAACCAAAACATCCGGTCCAACAAGTTAGAGGTTTTTTAAATCCAGCTTAACTCCGGTTAAATCGGAGTTAAGCATATTTGAATTACTTTAGCTCAACAGTAGCACCTGCTGCTGCAAGCTTTTCTTTTGCTTCATCAGCTGCTTTCTTATTAACCTGAGTCATTACTTCTTTAGGAGCAGCATCAACTAGATCCTTGGCTTCTTTAAGTCCAAGAGTTGGCACTAATTCTCTTAAAGTTTTAATCACACCCAACTTATTTGCTCCTGTGCTTGTCAAAACAACATTAAAAATTGTCTGCTCCTCTTTTGGCTCCTCCTCTGCTCCTCCGGCTTGTACTGCACCTGCAACTGCAACTGGAGCAACTGCTTGCACACCAAATTTTTCTTCCAAAGCCTTCACAAAATCTGAAAGCTCAAGAACAGACATTTCCTCAACTGCTTTTAATAATTCTTCTTTTGTTAATTTTGCCATAATTTAAAATTCACCTCCTCGTAAATGTTCAGATAACTAAACGCTAGACGCTAATTAACTAGACGCTTTCTTTCTTTCAACTTCTTTCAAAATTAAAGCCAATTTCGTAATATTGTAATTCAAAGAATAAACCAAATTTGTCATTGGACTCTTCAAAAGCCCAACAATCTTTCCAAGAAGCACATCTCTTGATGGAATTGTAGAAAGCTCATCAATGACTGTTTTATCAACAACTCTTCCCTCAAAAACACCAAATTCCACTTTTGGAAGATTATTTTTCTTGAAAAAAGAGTATAAAGTTTTAACCGCCTTTAGGGGGTCCTCATAGGTAAACAAAACAGCGCGTGGACCTTGAAGCAAATCATCTACATCTATCTTCTTCTCTCTAAGCGCTATTCTCATAAGCGTATTCTTAACAATTGAAAGCTCAGAACCCACTTCATCAAACGCCACTCTTGCTTCTTCAAGCATTTTGTGCGGCATTCCCTGATAATCAACAAAGAAAACCGCATTTGCTTTATCCATCTTCTCCTTTACTTCTTTAAGGAGTTCTGTATTTTTTTTACTTACCATAATTATAAAAATTAAATAATTTAACCCAAAAAAACAAAAAAAACACTCGTTACCGAGTGCCAAACTAAACGCTAGACTCTAATTAACTAGACGCTAAATTTTCCTCGGTAGGCATTATCTTCATTAGCTACAACTAATAGCTAATTCAGACCTACTGTCTTAGGCTAAAACATAGTTTATCAAAAAAAGAACCCGATAGCAATAGATAAAAAAAAATTCCTAGTTTGTATAGGGGTGCCCTGGGCTCGTCATTGAGCCCAGGGCACCAAGAGGATAATCGCGACTGCGAAGAACTTACTCGCGCTTACAACGCACAAAGACAGGAACCCGAACACCCCGGACAAAACCGGACCTGAGGAGCTGGGCAATCATCAGCACGATCACCAAACTGCTTGCTCCAAACAGGACGGTCTGAAAGTTCGCTATTCCCATCTCTTCCGCTATTCGCCAGATAGTGAACCGCCACAACCAGGCAGAATAGATAGTCACACCGAATATACAAAGAATAACACTCAACCTCCATCTAAAAGATGAGAGAAGAACGCAGATTCCCAGCACCAACACGAAAAGGAAACCAGCCCACTCCACATCCATCATCATGATACTGTCTCCTCCAAAGCCTGAACCAGTATTGGATAAATATCCTTATCTACCAGGACATACACATCGCTTCCGGGAGAATCTCGGCGCCAAAGTGTCAGACTGTAACAAGAACCGTCATCAGAAAAAGAAGCAGTACCTATTTCCATCCCTCTGTATCTGCTCAGGTTCCTAACCTCTTCCCAAACTCCTTTTCTCATCCCCCATTCTCCTTTCTCTTAAAATAGACAGTAACTAACCTCTCTCCATAACCTGGACTTTTGGGAGTATCTGGATCATCATCTCGCCGCGATACCCCTCTCTTCGACGAAGCCAGGTGATCACCATTACGAAATAGAATACCGTCCAAACCGCTTGCCTTAACACTTCCCAAACTCCTTTCCTGCTTCTTGTAGCTATTTGCAGTCGGATTATCAAAGAGCATTCCCCGGTGAAGCGCCCCTGCTTGTTATGAACGCCTGCCAAGAAACACAAGCACAGATTATACCAAGAAAACCACGCTCAACACAACAAGCACAAAAACTTTCCCACAGAAAAGCCCCCTGCCTCCGCTATGACTTAGCGAAAACAGGGGGCTACTCCACACCAGCTGTAGAACAGAAAACTCACGGTATCCAGAAAGACTCCACACCTCCTCTCATTTACTCCATATATTCAGACTGAAACCATTCTTGAAGAACCACCTTCCTCAATGGCGCATGAACTCCTATCACATGAAGAACTACCTGGATCCTTCTCTAGTGCCTCAAGGAACACAATCAGTGCCCCAGAGGCCAAGAAAAGAACCAAAAGCCCCAGCACCAAAAGAGAAAACCTTAGAAATGGCCAGACAACCATCCCCGTAGTTAAAACCACCAGGAGAACTAGCACAAGACCTCTTTGTCTACGCATCGCAACAGTTGTCACTCCCCCGATGATTAAGAGCAACAGCATACACGCCGCCACCTGAAACAATGCCTTACCAATCCCTACTAGAACATCCCATACTGTTTTCCTCACCACTCTGTGTACCAATCGCACAATCATCCTAACTAAAGCCTCAGACGTCCCTCCTCTTTCCACCATAATCACAATAACCGCCACGCCAACTGCCAGTACGTACCAGACAATCCAAACCTCCTTCAGAATTATCACGTCGTACCCCAGAAAACCCAGCACCGGTGGAAATATGACAAGAGCTGCACCTACAGTCCAAAGCACAGCAACTGTCACACTCAACATCCTCTCTCTAACCCACTCTCTCATTCTTACCAGACTTCCCATCAAGCTCACCATTGTCTTCCACCTCTCCTTTCATTTAATCTAGGCAGATTCCGGTCAGAACCCCTGAGAAGAAACAGCGCCCGGTGGATCCCTAAGGGACCTCCATATTCCGTAGATCCCCAAGAACACACTCAGCAACACCAGAAAGAATATTATTGACCCAACTTCCGGCCACATAATCAGCGCCACAGCCCAAAGGCTCCAGAAAAGGACATTCTTGATTATCCATAACATCACTAGACCCACTACCAACCTCCATGCCCCGGATGTAACAGCGGTATAAACAACCAGCCCGATCATCACGACCCAATAGACCAAGACAAACACCAGGAATACAATGCCTTTCAGCACATCTCTGATCTTCATCCCCAAGGTCAACACACTCGCACCACGCCCCATCTCACTTCTCCTTTCGTATTTCACTTACCTTGCCAACCGATCCTTCAGGTTTGCCAGTCCCAGCACCAAAGCCAACACCGTTATTCCCCATGCTCCTCTCTGCCACTTCTCATCCAAGACCATAAAAATGGCCACAACAAAAAGTGCAAAAAGGAGAACATGAAAAGGTCTGGTGCCAATCCAGAACTCCATGGGTGCAAAAGCGCCCTTCCTGATCACAAACCAGGCCAGTCTTTGAAACCGCTTTTTCCACCTAACCAACACATTCATCTACGCCCTCCAAGTATCTTATAAACCCCCTCTCCGCTTGCCTGCAAATTTGTAAAGACCCCACCAAACCAATCTCCACAAATCCACAGGCAAGCAATCACCAAGCAAAATAGTGATTGAAAGGAAGTTTTCTACAGCCAGTTTTCAAGGAGCAAATTTAACTATTAAGCAGATTTTAACACATCTTAAAGATTAAGCAAAAAGCCTTTTTATACAGAAAATGGGTGTTCCATTCCGGATCTGTCCGCGTAAAAACGCAAGACAAAACCACAAAATAAAACACCCATTTGTACACCATCCAGCCGCAGATCCTCTGTCTCTGTGCGACCCTTTACCAAGCCTTCCATGGATGACGCACTCTACCGTCATGCGCGATCATCCGAGGCACAATGCCCAGCATCAAACAGACGAGACTTGTTCCGCTTACCCCCATCCACCAAAAACTCTCCATCGTCTCTCTGAAAGATGGAGGCATAAGATACAGAATCAGAGCAAGCAGAGAAACTAAAACTAGATCTACCAAGAAAGCCCAGGCCACAACCTCCATTCTAGTGCAATACATCCTTCTCTTCATCTCACCTCTCCTTTCTCTACGACACCTAGTGAACCAGAAGTATCAACAACACACCGATCCAGCCGACCACCATGAACATAGCCGCAATCCACATCAGTATCTTGTTGAAAAGCCTTATCTGCTCGCCTCTACTACGGAAGAAAGTCCAGACAGTCAAGCAGAAAACTGCAGTCATCAGTAAAGCCCGGTCTCTAATCAAACCTCCCGTATTCAGATCAAACGACACCGCCAAACTAACGATAACTACAGAAATGAGAAGAAGCAACGCTATCTTTGCGATCATATCCACCTGCCTCTCCCCTTCCCTAACAGAGACTGGTCGCCATACCACGCTAAATGGAAGCCGATCTTGAACCCACTGCCCAAACCTCTGCATCTCCAAATTCTCCTTTCTACCTTCCTTTTGTTGATTGGCCAAGCCTTCACAAAAACTAGCGCTTAGTTAATCTAATTTTCATTAACAACTAAATTTATTGAATTAGGAATTATGAATCATGAATTATGAATAAAAAATGAGCTAGTTGGTTGTTAATTCATTATTCATCAATCATCAATCATTATTCATTAATCCTGATTCAATTTTAAACTCATAAACGCCAAACGCTAGTTGCTAAACGCTAAATCTAATTCCCATAAAGGCCTGGTCAATCTTCTGCATGCAAAAGCAGATCAAAAAAGGTAGTCTACAGCCGGATTGTTAAAGAGCTAAGCTCTTTGAAAACCAAGCTCAGCTTGGTTAAAGAACTAAATCTTACTTTTTAAGAATTATATCTTATATCAGATAAGATGCAATACTCCACCATCATATCTCAACACTCCCTTCATTTCCAATTCTGAAATAATTATTATAAGAGCAGCCACAGCTATTCCCGTCTTTTTTGCAAGAACATCAACACCCAAATCTTCATTCTGCAAAGCCTTAACCACCGCTTTCTGCTCTCCCGTCAAATCCATTTTCTCAACGTCAGTCTTTTTAACGCTAAAGCCCACCACTATATCAAATTCTTCCAAAATATCCCGGCCACTCTGCACAAGCTTTGCTCCGCTTTTTATGAGAGTTGACGTTCCACAAGAAAGTTCTGAAGTTATGGGCCCTGGCACCGCAAAAACTTTCTTTCCCATTTTTCTTGCCTCCTCAGCCGTTATCAAAGACCCACTATCTTCTCCTGCTTCTGTCACAAGAACCGCTTCTGACAAAGCGCTGATTATTCTGTTTCTGGCAGGAAAAGTCCCTTTTGAAGGTGTAACACCCAAAGGATATTCAGAAACAACCAACCCAAAATCACCAATTATCTTCTCATACAAAAATTTATTTTCAGACGGAAAACACATATCAGCTCCACACCCCAAAACAGCAACTGTCTTTCCGTTATTTTCAATAGCTGTTCTATGAGCACACGCGTCCACACCCAAAGCAAGACCTGAAACTATCACAAATCCATTTAAAACAAGTTCTTCTGTAAGTTTTTCTGTCACTTCTCTTCCATAGCTTGTCATTTTTCTGGTTCCAACAACAGCAATTTTATTCACATCATCAATCAAACAATCAACATTTCCTCTGTAATACAAAACAATTGGATAATTGGGGATATTTTTAAGTTTTTGAGGATAAAAATTACTCAAACAGTCAACATAATTTACATCCTTTTCTTTTAACTTTTTTGTATACGAAGAAGAATCAAAAGACTGGCGGAATTTATCAAAAACATCATAAATTTTTCCCTTGACCCCAGCCCTTTCAAAATCTTCCCTACTCCCTTTCCAGGCTTTTTCCGCACTCCCAAAATATGAAATTAAATCCAAAAATCTCTTTGGCCCCACACCCGGCGCCACAGAAAAAGAAAGACAAAACTCCTTTTCATTCATATAGATCTTATTATATGAGATAACAATCAAAGTGCAAAACACAAAAGTAAAAATTGAATCATGAATCACGGATAAAAAATCACTGAATAATCAATTGATGAATTATGAATAAGAAAATACTAATAATCATTATTTAAAAAAAATTTATTTATTGGATTATTTTAAATATTAGTATTACTATCTCACCCCAACCCGCCCCCCACATAACGCAATCTGCGCGCAAAAACTCTTTTTGCTTGAAATAAAAACCAAATCACCCTATAATTCACAAAATATAAATCATATGAAAGAAAGTCCAATACCCATAACAGAGAGTCACTTAATTGGAAAAGAAATTGTGAAAATTAGACGGGCGACAGACAACGTCAATATCTCACAAACAAACTTTCCTTCTATTTATAGCCAATATATAGAATCCGAACAACAACCGCCCACAAAAATTCAAACTTTTACAACAAAGGCACTAAGCACAAGAGAAGCAATAGAGGCTATGGGAACAGTAGAAAAGCCTCTCATGCTCGAGTTAATTTTGTTTCAAAAAATCCTTACAGTCATCCCGTCCGAATTTACACAGGGAGGAAAAGGCTATGACTTAAACTGCTATCAAAGAACAGGAGTTGACAATCCCAACATTAATCTTCTGACTGCATATTATCTTGTAACTCAAACTGAAATAGACTCTGAAATTTCAAAACCCATAAAATCTCCGCAAGAAATAGAAGAACTTGCTGAAAAGTATGGATTCACTGAAGAAAACGGAATGGCTTTTGACTTAATGGCCCTGCGCCGGGGATTTGCAAAACTTGTATCCAAAGATGTTGTAGGTCAACTTCTTGAAACAGACAAAATGTCTCAAAGTGAACTTAATCTTTTCTTTGAAGCTGTTGCAGATTGGCAATATATGATTACAAGACATATTGTTGAAACACAAAGAAGATTTAGCGATAAAGTATCCCACCTTTTCCCATTCCAAACCTTAAGCGAAGAAGAATTCATTCCTTATCCCCAATTTATTCCCTATATGGGCCAATTTCTAATAAGATTCGTACAGGACTTGCCGGAAATTATAAATGGAGGAGTAAAATATGAACCATCTGACCTCTTCAGTGTAAGCAAAAGATATGATGATATTTTTGTAAGATCAGTCAAATATCATCTAATGCTCTCAATACCAGAATACAAAAATGAATTAGCTAAATTTGATCAAGCTCTTGAGGCAAGTAAAAAAAACAACGGAACAAGAAGAAAAATACAAAGAGATAAAATGAATTACATCGAATCAAAAATGGCAAGAACAACAATTAAGCAGCTTTTCCCAATAGCAGAAAGAAACACACCTGGATCAACCAAAAACTTACAGGAAATATATGAAGCAGAACAAACAATTCTTAATGAGATAAATAAACTTCACAACTACTACTTGGACAATCCTCATCTCTTAAAAAAATCTAGAGCTCCAAAACCAGAACCTGAAGAAAATACAGAAATCACAGAAGAAATAGAAATACCTGAAGAGCACGGAACAACACATATCTCTCTCCCAGAATTTTCTATCAAACCCGAAGAAAACATATAATCTCTCAATTTAGGTTCGCACACCGGGTGTGTGATGAGAGCGTTATGCAATTTCTTTCTCAGAAATAAGTGTAAAGTATTCTTTCTTTGCGTCAATCACTTTGACACGCTTTAAAATCCTCTCCCAATCAAGTCTTTGCGTTTGATAACATTTAAAAGCCTCCAGCTTCTTCTTATACGCTGCGCTTATATCAACCACCGTTGTTATCTCATCATCCGGCACACCCATAACTTTTCCAAAAGCCTTATACTCAAACCCCGCCTCCTCAAACTTTTTTATATAACTTCTTGGAACCGCTGTGTGATAAAGCCTCACGCATTTTTTTGCTTTTTCGCTAAATTTATTAAAAGCACCGGTTGCAGCGACTGACATTACTTTGTGATCCGGATGATTAGACCCGCCCCTTTTATCAAAGGTTATTACAATATCAGGATTTTCTTTTCTCAATATCTTCAAAACATCTTTCTCTAATTTCTCAACCCCAACCTTTTCAAGTTCACCGTCAATATAATCTAAAAAGAAAATTTCAGAAATCCCAAGCACTTTTGCAGCAAACCTCAATTCCCTCTCCCGGACCTCTCCCAGCTTTTCCCGGCTTGTAATAGGCGGCTCACCCACCTGCCCTTTTTCTCCACGCGTTGCTGTTACAAGTTTAACGGTATGTCTCAGAGACTTGAGTTTGGCGATTGTTCCACCGCTTGAAAAAGTCTCATCATCCGGATGTGCAAAAACAAATAACACCTTCATAACAAACCCATTATACACCACCTGTCCAACAAAATATTAAAATGGTTAACTAGTTATTGGTTCATAGTTAGTTAAAAAATTACTTAATTACTATTAACTAATTACTCAATTACTAATTTCCACCAACTAACTTATGTTTAGCTCAATTTATAGAAATTGTGTTATACTAATATCTGCCCAAAATCATATGGACAAAATTTTATTGGCTTTTCCTGCCTTCAAATACAAAAACTATAGGTTATACTTTACTGGACAACTTGTTTCCCTTATAGGAGTCTGGCTTCAAATTGTAGCGCTGGGATGGCTTGTTCTAAAACTAACCAACTCTGCCCTCTTAGTAGGTATATCCTCTGCACTAAGTACTCTTCCTGTTCTTTTCTTTGTATTGTTTGGCGGCGTACTAGTAGATAGATTCCATAAAAAAACTGTCCTTTTCCTAACACAAGCAGCCGCTATGATCCTTGCCCTAACGCTTGGAATATTAACCATCACCAATCTTATAAATATCCAACTGGTTTTTATACTTGCCTTTTTAACAGGAATCATAAACGCTCTTGATAGCCCAACACGGCAGGCATTTGTAATACAACTTGTTGGAAGGGAAGACCTAAGATCTGCAGTAGCCTTAAATTCCGGAACTTTTAACGGTGCAAGAATCATAGGCCCCGCAATTGCAGGATTTATCATAGCAGGCTTTGGATTAGGCATGGCTTTTATCTTAAATGCCCTAACGTTCCTTGCAATAATTATTGCTCTAATTTTTATCAAATCAAATGAAATTCTACCCCTTACACATCCTCATCCTATAAAAGCAATCAAAGAAGGCATTGTCTACTCTTTCACCCACCCTATAATTAGAATACTCCTTATCCTAACTGCCATCACCTCTATTTTTGGCTGGTCCTACTCAATTATTATGCCTGTAATTGCACAAGACGTATTTCAAAGCGGAGCAAAAGAACTAGGATATCTTTACTCAGCAACCGGAGTTGGCGCACTACTAGGAACAATCTTACTCTCAACAATTTCAAAAAAAATCCAACCTTTAAACCTTATCATTTACGGTAATTTCATTGTCTTTGTCTCACTAGTTGTTTTTAGCTTTATGAACAATCTGTTACTATCGCTTATCCCTCTTTTCTTTGCAGGACTTGGAATTATTATGCAAGTCTCAACAATCAATAGTACTATCCAAGAACTGGTAGCAAACAAAATAAGAGGCAGAGTTATGAGTCTTTACGTTCTTATGTTTATGGGAATGTTCCCGGTAGGAAGTCTTCAAATAGGCTTTTTGGCAGAACACTTGGGAGCATTAAATGCCGTCAGAATAGGAGCATTTATTCTTCTCCTGTCTGGTCTTTATATATTTATTAAACGTGATAAAATACAAAAAGAATACGAAGAAAACCTTAATTCTAATTTTTAATTTTTTAAAAAATTTAGTCATTTCAAATTGATTCCGATTAACTCCGATTTAATCGGAGTAAAATCGGAATTGATTTCAAATTCCATATTTATGTTTCTCTACAACTCCAAAACCAGAAAAATTGAAGAATTCAAACCACTGAACGGCAAAACAGTAAAAATGTACGTCTGCGGTATAACCCCTTATGACACCACCCACCTGGGTCACGCCTTTACCTACGTTTTCTATGACACTCTAAAAAGATTCCTTGAATTCAAAGGCTACAAAGTTATCTATACTCAAAACGTAACAGATATTGATGATGATATTTTAAGAAAAGCAAAAGAAACAGGAAAAAACTGGAAAGAATTAGGAGAATTTTGGACCAACAGATTCCTGGAAGATATGAAAGCGTTAAATGTTTTACCCCCTACTCACTTTGTCAAAGCCACAAACTCCATCCCCACAATGATAAAAATTATTGAAGAACTTATTGAAAAAAGAATTGCTTACGAAAAAGAGGACAACATATACTTCAGCATAAATAAATTTCCCTATTATGGAACCCTTTCAAAACTTACTTACAAACAAATGCTTTTGATTGCCCAGGAGCGCGGCGGAAACCCTAATGATCCGCTAAAAAAAGACCCTCTGGATTTTCTCCTCTGGCAAGGGTCGGACCCTTCAAAATCAAAAAGAAAAGGGTCCGACCCTCAAACACCAACATGGAAAGGACCTTTGGGAATTTCCGGAAAACCGGGCTGGCACATTGAATGCTCAGCTATGATTTGTGATTATTTGGGAAACCAAATAGATATCCACGGCGGAGGACGTGATCTCATCTTTCCCCATCACGAAAGTGAAATCGCCCAAAGTGAAAGCTATGCCAGCAAAACTCCATTTGTAAAATATTGGACTCACACATCAATGCTCATATATGAAGGTGAAAAAATGGCAAAATCCCTGGGAAATCTGGTAATGGTAAAAGATTTACTCAAAAAATATTCCGCCAACGCCATCCGCTATGTCCTACTTTCCCATCACTATAGAAAACCCTGGGAGTTTCAGGAAGACGAAATCACAAGCGCAGAAGAAATTGTAAATAAAATAACGGAAATTTTAAAAACCCAACATGAAACACAAGAAATTGATAAAACCACTTTTGATGAATTTGTATTTTATATGGAAAATGATCTTGACACTGAAGAGGCAATGGAATTAATAAAAAGGCTTACTGAGAAAATTTTGAACACTAAAGACAAAAAACTTGTTTCAACTCTTTATAAAATAACTTCAATTTTGGGTTTTGACTTCAAATCTTAATCTTGCACTTTGCATTTTGAATTTTGAATTGCTAATAATCCTCCCCACCCTAGGATTCAAATTATAACTACATGCTACAAGCTACCTGCTAACCGCCAATTTTGTGTATGCCGGAAGGTAAATTTGGAAGAGAAATCACCCTTCCGCATCTACCCTCCGGGCTTTCATCCGCACCACGCAGCTCACCCAGACATCCTTGCTGATTCGCGAGTTTAGGGAGCCCACCCCTTAACGAGGTTTGATTATGTACTCTAACCCTCACCTCCTGCAGAAAATTCTGCACTCTTTCCTCCTCAGCTTGGCACTCTTGAAATCTCCCTCATGGCAAAGATTGTTATGGCAAGCACCACAAACATTGCGGTGACCCACCAATCAACGCCAAACAGGAAAAGAAACCTGATCAGAATCGCTGTTGCGGCTAGAATCAACAGGATCAAGCCCAACAGCGTTCCGTAGCCTGCATACTTGGCACTGAACCTATCTTCAAGGAACTGAAAATACGCTCTCACATCTACTCGAGCCGATCCTATGAACTCCCGCATCATCTCTTTTCTATATTCAGGAAAATGGATCCAGTCAAAACTACGAATGATAGCCAAACAGAACAACTGCCAAACAGTTGCCCACAATACCCCATCTATGACCGACATCTCTCTTCTCCTCTCTCTATTATAATCTTCTATTAGGGAGTCACCTTTCGTCGTTTAAACTCCTCAAGGAGACACCCTCTTTTTAATTCGGTGTTTTGAGGAGAGAACAGTTCTCCTCCAAAACACCTAAACTACTGTCTCTTCCACCCCTCAAGCTACTCCACCACTGGGGAAATCATCCCCTGAAGAACCCTCAGGCTGAGCATCCCGGCCAGCACCATTCCCTCTCGGCAAAGGCGCACCTCTATAGCCAGGCCAAGTAGGATCCTCTTTCTTCAGATCATCACCAAGTGTTTGAGTCTTCAATCCAGAAATCGGAATCCTGCCATCCTCAGACGCTCCGAAGATCACATCCCCAAAATAATCAGGATGTCTACACATGATCAGACTCCTTCTGATATTTATGTCCTTGCCTCTGTCCTACTCCAAAAAGGTCTGGAGAATAACCTCGTCCTTAGTAAAGGACGGGCTAAAGCAAAGACTGCGGAAAGAAAAGACAAAAAGAATTTTAAATTTACATTCTTCTCCCTCTCCTCTTAGGAGAGGGTTGGGGTGAGGTCCAAAGAGATCATTTAATAAATTGACCTCATCCTTGATCCTTCTCCTAAAAGGAGAAGGAAT
>QZIP01000036.1 GCA_003599595.1 Candidatus Parcubacteria bacterium | reverse complement strand
AGCTCAATCAGTTTCATAATCTTTTCAGCTTCTTCACCAAAGAGCATTGAGAGATTAACTCTACCCTGTTCATCAATTTCTTTTACTCTAACCTTTACCTCTTGACCGATCTTAATTACATCTTGAGGATTTTGGACATATTCTGTTGACATTTCCGAAACATGAACCATACCTTCTTTTCCAGGCACTATTTCTACAAAAGCCCCAAAAGGTAAAATTCTTTTTACTTTTCCATCAAAAACTTCTCCTGGCATTATTTCTCTAGTCAATACATCTACCCATTCAGCTGCTTTCTCTACGGCAGCCTCATCTATTGAGGCAATTGTCACTAATCCTTCATCATTTACATCAACAGTTGCACCGGTTTGGGCAATAATATTTTTAATTACCTTTCCTCCACTTCCAATTACTTCTCCAATTTTACTTGTATCAATCTTAACAACTTTTATCTTAGGAGCATATTTGGAAACATCTTTTCTTGACTCGGGAAGAGCTGCAAGCATTATATCAAGAATGTAAAGTCTGGCTTTTTTTGCACGTTCAAAAGTTTCTCTAATCATCTCATCAGTTAGGCCGTCTATTTTAACGTCTAGTTGGATTGCCGTAATACCATTTTTGGTTCCAGCAACTTTAAAATCCATATCTCCTGAAAAATCTTCAAGACCTGCGATGTCTGTTAAAATAACGTATTTATCTTTTCCGGTCATAAGTCCAATAGCGATTCCGGCAACCGGTTCAAGAATTGGAACTCCTGCGTCCATAAGAGACAATGTAGATCCGCAAGTTGAAGCCATAGAAGTGGAACCATTGGAAGACATAACTTCTGAAACTACTCTTACAACATAAGGAAATTTGCTTTCGGGTGGAATAACGGCTTCAAGTGCCCGCTCGGCAAGTGCGCCGTGACCAATTTCACGCCTTGATGGAGTACCGATTCTTCCTGTTTCCCCAACAGAATAGGGAGGAAATGAATAGTGATGAATGTAGCGTTTTGATTCTTCTCCTTCAGGACTTTCAATTAATTGTTCAAGTGCGCTAGTCCCCAAAGTAGCAACTGATAAAGATTGTGTTTCTCCACGCTGAAAGATTGCAGAACCGTGAGTTCTTGGCAAGATTCCTACTCTTGCTGAGATTGGCCTTATTTCATCTTCTTTTCTTCCATCCGGTCTTTTGTTTTCCCTGAGAATTTTTTCCCTAACAGTTTTTTTGAAAGCATAATCTACAGCTCCTACAATTTTACTCTTGTCCTCAATTCCTTCTTCAAGTTCACCTATTCTTTTGGCAATCTCATCCAATTCGCTACCCACTTCTTTTCCAACTCCCTTTTCTACAATCTCTTCTAATTCATGTTTGTAGGATTTTTCTACCAAGATGATAGCCTCAGCAAGATCTTCATCTTTCTTAACTTTTTGTTTTTCAACACCAACTTCTTTTACTAATTCTTCAATAAGATTTATTATTTGCTGGTTAAATTCTTTAGCTTTTTTGATTGCTTCAAATGCAACATCTTCTCCAATCTGTCTTGCTCCTGCTTCAAGCATAAGGACCTTATCATTTTTTGAAGTAACAACCATATCCAAATCTAAAAGATCATATTCGCCGCTATCTGGATTTATAATGTATTCCACATTGTCTTCATGTTTTGCCACTCCGACTCTTGATGCGCCAACTGGTCCGTTCCAAGGGATTTTGGATATGGCTAAAGCGGCCGAGACTGCAACCATACCTAAAACGTCAGGATCATTTTCTCCATCAACAGACAAAACAGTAACAACAACTTGAACGTCTTTTTTTAATTCTTTTGGGAAAAGCGGTCTAATACTTCTATCAATAAGGCGGGCTGAAAGAATAGCATCATCTGTTGGTCTTCCTTCTCTCTTAACCCATCTGCTTCCTTTAATTCTGCCTCCGGCATAAAGCCTTTCAACATATTCAACACTAAGAGGGAAGTAATCAAGAGTTGTATCTTTTTGCCCCATCACAACCGTAGCCAAAACCATAGTGTCACCTAGTCTTGCTAAAACGCAAGAGGTGGCCTGCTGAGCTAAAACTCCAGTTTCTAAAGTTAACGTTTTCCCATTTATCTCCAGGGACTTTGAGGATTGTTTAATCATTTATATAAGTCCTGCTTTCTTACCTATACCGTCAGCTCTTTTTTTATCCATTCTGGTTAGAAAATTAAAGAGCCTTCTTCTTTTTGAGAGCATATTTAAAAGACCACGCCTACTATGAAAATCTTTTTGATGGATTTTAAGATGATCTGTGAGTTTGGTTATTTTATGAGTCAAAAGGGCAATTTGAACCTCAGGACTTCCTGTATCGCCCTGAACGACTGCGTTCTCTTCTATTATTTGTTTCTTTTCGTCAGATGATAGTGACATATATACTAATATTTCAGCTAAAAAATTATTATTTTCCTTAGATTACGCGGATTTTTGTCCGTGGTATCATTAAAGATTTTCTCTAAAATTACACCGATAAATTATAATCCGTGAGATCACCAAGTCTTAAAAACTTCCCGGCGATGCTTAATGCTGTAGTATTGTACCAAATTTCTGATTGAAATTCAATTCTATCTTTTTAAGCCCTAAAATTAGCTTGGTTTTTTGTTGGCATTGAAGATTTTTGGAGAAAGCCAATCACTTGGCACCTCATTTTCTTCTATTCTTTCTTGCATAAAATTTGAGTCTTGAGCGTTTTGAATCCTTAAATCCGGATCTGGATTTATATTTCTCTGGTCTAAATCCTGCCTTATTTGATTTGAGCTCTTTTTAAACTGTGAATTTGGCTGCGGTCTATTCCAATTGTCTTGTTTGTGGAAGTTTTTTTTATCTGATCTTGCTTGATTCCAATTGCCTGGGGTCTGATTGTTTTTCATAGGTTTTTGATTTTCAAGATTCTTTTGCTTTTGATTTTGAGCTTCCAAACCAATATTGGTAAGAAGAGAGTTAATTCTGTCTTCTTCGTTTAACTGACCTATTGGCTGAGATTGTTCTGAGTTTACTTGTTTTACCCTTGAAAAAGGCTCAGGAGAAAAACTTCCCTGATCTCTTCTTCCAGTTCCTGTTTGCTCAGAAAATTTTTGTCTTACATTTTCTCTTGGATCTTTATTTACCATTCTTCTTTTGGCTCCATATCTTAGTAAGAACGCAGCAGATTCAAAAGCAATAGCGCTGGTGTTTAGGGAGACAAAGTTATTGGTGGCAAAAGAAATGCCGTCCATTAAATTCTGCGCTATGTCAATATCCACAGGCAAGAGAGCCTCTGAAATGATTTTTGACATAATCTCTGAAACAGAAGAAAATGAACCGTCAACATAATTAAGATCTGCAAACTGCGAGTTAGAAGAATCTTTGTCTATATTTACTATTTTTGTTCCTTCATTTATATCCAAAAGTCCTTTAAGCTCTTCTACAGTTTTTATTCCGACAGTGAAGACCAGGCTTGGGGAAAGACCTTTTTTAATAAATGCTACATCATTTTCGCTGAAAGTAAGAGCAGAATCTTCATAGGCAAAGAGATTTAAAAATAATCTATCTCCTTCTGTATTGTAGGATACTTTTTGAATTTCCTGGTCTTTGTAAGGGACAGAAATAATAAATGTTTTTACGGCTCCATCAAAGCTATTTTTGATTTTGTCTATGCCTACAAGGTTTGAAAGTTCCACTATTGGTTCTTTTTTGGAAACAATAGATATATTCTTTCCGTAACTTTTAAGAGAAAGATATAAAGACAAAGAGGCTGCTACATTATCTATGGTTTGACTCTGAGAAATAACAATACCAACAGAAGAAGCTGCGTCAATAAGACTTTGAAGCATTTCTTTATTTTGTGAAAACAGAGAATCTTTCATAAGTTTAACTTTATAAAATTATAAACATTATAAAAGTTATAAAGATCGGGTATTAATCCTTCCTATGGGATAATATCACATCGTCTACCTGAAAGTCAATAAAAGGGGAAATTGTAGCGCCGCACTCATTTCCTTTAGATACTTCTTTGACAGACTCTTTTGCTCTCTTTAATGTAACGATACGTGATTCACCTACTAATTTTTCTTCTCTATAAATCTTTACTTTAGCGCCTACTATCATTTTTCCCTCTGTGACTTTAAGACCCATAATTTTTTCCTGTGTACCTTCAAATACTGCTACAATATTTGCTTTCCCTTGAATTTTTTCTTCAACCGCTTCTGTTAAACCTGCAAGTGCATCCTTTATCTCATCTAATAATTCATAAATAATGTTGTAGGTTTTATGAAATACATCCTCATTTTTTGCTAAGTCTCTTGCTTCATCTGTTATTTTTACATTAAAGCCAATTGCCAAGGCTTTAAAATCTTTGGCGAGGATTATATCTGACACAGAAATGTCTCCTTGCCCATAAAACACAATCTCTACATCTTCTGGCAGAGAATTTTTAATAGCTTCATATTCTCCATAGCTTTCTGTTTTAAGAACAATAAGCAACTCTTGTTTTTTCTCATCTCTTAAAAATGATAAAAAATCTTGAGGCTTGATAATGGCTCTTTGGGATGGCTGAGGCTGTTGTGACTGGATTAATACCTGCTCTGGCTTCTTGTGCAGTAAGGTTCCAAGAGGTAGGACCTTTGTTATACCTAAAATTTCAACAGCATCACCTGGAAGGGCTTCCTTTACGTTTTTAGACTGTGGATTTACGGTTGCACGCACTTTACCAACTTCTTTTTCAGAATCATATAATTTATCTCCTACAACAAGCCTTCCCTGTTTTATAACAATAGAAACAGCCACTCCACGTCTTTTATCTAATTTGGAATCAATAACTATTCCTAAAAAGTCTTTTTGTGCATCTTTTTTAATGCCTGACAGATCATAAACAAGTAAAATTAAATCTAGAAGAGCCTCAATCCCTTCCCCATTTTTGGCAGAAACAGAAATATATGGAATTTCCCCTCCTAAACCTTCCAATAATACCTCTTCGTTCAATAATTGCTGCTTGGCTTTTTCAATATTTGCTGTAGGTAAATCATTCTTGGTAAAAACCACAATGTATGGAGTTTCTGATTCTTTAATGGTTTTAATAGACTCTTTTGTTTGGGGCTGAACTCCGTCTACTAAAGAAACAATTAATAATACTATGTCTGCAGCATTTACCCCTTGGGAACGCATATTGGCAAAGGCTTGGTGTCCTGGAGTATCAATAAATGTGATTTTTCTTTTATTCTTGTCGTGATCTACTTCAACCTCTGAAGCACCTATTTTTTGAGTAATACCTCCTGCCTCCCGTGCAGTGGTTTGAGTTTTTCTGATTGCATCAAGAAGAGTGGTCTTTCCAGCGTCAACGTGCCCAAGTACAGATACTACCGGAGGATAGATTGATCCTGATTCAGCTGAATCCCTAGACTCTTCTTGTTTTTGCAAGTTTTTGTTTCCCATATTTTTATTGAAGCTTTACGAATCATATACTTACTTTTCCTTCTTTTCAGCAGATTCTACAGTATCCTCTTCCACAATAGGCAAATCTTTTTTTTCTTCTCCTTTAACCTCAATATTATAGCCTACGAGTTTTGAGGCAAGTCTTATATTTTGACCTTCTCTCCCAATCAAAGGAGGGACTTCTTCTTGAGGAGCGGTAACAACTGCTGTTTTTTCTTTTTCTTTAATCTTAACATTTATGTTTTTAGCAGGAGAAAGTGAATTGGCTATAAACTTGGCCGGATCATCACTCCATTGTATTATGTCAATTTTTTCAAGACCGTCAAGCGCGTCAATCACGGCTTGGATTCTTACCCCTCTTTGGCCTACACAGCTACCTACAGGGTCAATTCCACTTTGAGATGAAGCAACTGCTATTTTTGCGCGGCTTCCAGGCTCTCTAACTATCTTTTTAACAACAACGTTGCCTGAAGCAACCTCTGGAACCTCACGCCTTAAAAGCCCTTCAATAAGTCCTGGATGTGCCCTTGAAACAACTATCTCTCTTGTGCCTCTTAGCTCATCTTCATTTATCTCTACTATATAAACAGACATTTTCTTGTTGAAGTAATAGTTTTCATTGGGAATTTTTTGAGCCGGCGGAATTATTGCTTCAGCCTTTCCAATGTCAACTATAATATTGGGACCTTGAAAACGCAAGATCATACCATTAACTACGGTACCTATGCGCTTTGAATACTCTTCTATTATTGCGTCTTTTTCTTTTTCCCTGATCTTTTGAAGTAAAACCTGCTTTGCTGTTTGAGCGGCTATTCTTCCAAAGCCTGGAGGAGTTACATCTTTTCCGTTTTGAAGGATTTTGGTTTCACCATTGCGCGGATCAAGTTCTACAGAAAATTCTTCAACCTCTATTCCGGGGTGATCTTTTCTATAAGCGGCTAAGATTGCACCTTTAATTGTATCTAAAATAACATTGGGATCAACGCCTCTTTCCGAAGAGATTTGATTTAAAGCTAATGTAAACTCACTTTTTTGCAATACAGCCATTTTAGACTCCTTCTTAAAAAATATGGTGGGCAATTCTTCCCACCATCAATACTTCTTCTTAATTTACCTATATTTTAACAGCCTGATAGTCTTAAGTCAAGAATCATAAGCTTCGTAGCAAGTCATAGTTCTAACATAAAACTCTCATCGCAAACCCCGCTAAGCAGAGCGTGGCGATCTTTATAGATTGCTTCTCCCGCCAAGGCGGGATCGCAATGACAAAATTGTGTCAGAAGAGTGACTTATTACGGTACTAAATTAAATTTGACTTTTATCTGGAGTAAATCTATAATATAGGTCTGTTCTTTGAAATATTCTAGCAGGGAATTACAACTTCAGGAAGCGGCATGGAAGTAGACGGTCAACTTGCTTGGCTGTTTTAGATTCAGGTCTTGCTTCATGGGGTGGTTTATCCCTGCTATCGTGCTACGAGTTGCTCTTTTGGGGACTTGAGCCCCTGGAGCAGAGAGAAAGGAGATTACTGTGAGACTGGGGCTTATTGGAGTGATGGTCTTGGGTTTTGCAACGGGCATGGTGAGTCTTGCATGGGTCATCAGAGATGTTCCTGATGTATGGTGGCAGGTCATCATCCCGCTGAGCGGAATTAGTGTCGGATTAATCCTCTGGGTTGGAGCATGGCTCATCTGCAAGACGAGACTAGTCTTGCTCCTGGGCCTCCTCCTGCTGGGACATAGTCTTGCGTATCTATCTCAGCCGGGTTTGGCACGCCTTCCAGTATACGATGAGGTGGCCTTGGTTCTTATCATAGCCAGCGTTGCGGTGGGGGGTGGTATTCTTGTCCTTCGGGGCGAGCGTCTCTCCCACTTCATCACAGGATAGACGAACAAGTAGCAAATAGCGGGAAAGGGGCTAGGAGGATTTAGCGAGATAGGGCGAAAGCCTTAAATCGAAAAGTTCTCTGATGCCCCTTTTCTCATGATTAATAGACATATAAAAGAAATTACCCCGCGGGGGCGGGGTAATTCTAGATCCCAAGAAGCTTTAAAACTAAAATGTATTGATTGTAAAGATTGTCAAAACTATAAAAATACTTGCAAGAAAACGAAAAGCGTAATAAATAGTTTTTTTAATAATGGCTTTTGAGAATGGTTGAACTTCAAGATATTCATACCTTGTCAAACCAGACTCTATTCTGCTTTTAGAGAAGAAGAACAGGGAGGGATCATCATCTATAATCCTGGGTCTTATCCGCAGAATCTTTCTTTCCTTTTCCTGGTAAGGAAAATAGTGATAGGGCGAATCAAAAATCATTCTTTTGTTAATCTTTTCTTCCATATTTAACTACTATCTATTAACAAATTTATAGTTACGGCCTGATTCTGGCTTTGCTTTATAATCTCTACTTCTGTTTTGAGGCTATTATCTTCTCCAATAAGTTTATTTCTAATATTTCCCTCTGTGGCTGTTGAAACGGCATAATTTAAAGACATGCCTCTATCTTCTATTTTTCTCTTATACCAATCTGTAATTTTTTGAGGATCATCAAAGCTCTCAAAAACTATCCTGTTTTTTTCTTCTAAAATAACTTTTGAGTTTGGGTATTTGAAATAGAAACCGTTTACTCCTTCTATGTAAGAGCGCAAACTCTTTGCAGTTTCCTTGGGAGAAGCTACTTTTTTGCTTTGATCTGTGGATAAACTATTTATCTGATCAAAAAAAGAAGATATTAATTTATCCCCAACAACGAAACCTAAAAAATTTAAAGCTAGAAGTCCTATTATTAAAGATTTTTTCATAAAACTTTCCTTCCCAGATCAATATTTAATAATGAATTCTTAGCTTTTGTAGATTTCAGACTACTACTGCAGTATGAAAAAAAACGTGCAATTACGTAAGAATTAGGTTTGAATCCTTGATGTTTTTAGTTTATAATATGGAGCAATAAAACTCTAAGGATTCCTTACTCTCTTAACTGCTGTTTTTTAGATTTATTACGCTAAATTTGCTAAACTTAACTTATTATGATTCTTAAGATGCTGGTTAAAAATACTGTAAAGAGAAGGTTTTTCCTCTTTTTAATTGCTGTATTTATATTATCCGCTTTGTATCTAAAACTGATTGTCTTTGCTCCACAGGCGGCTTCTGAATCAACTGTAATAGAAAGAGGTGATCTTTCTCAGGAGCTAACACTCTCAGGAGAGATTGATGCAGAAGACGAGGCTGTTCTTCAATTTCAGACAGGAGGAAAACTAGCTTTTGCGGGAGTCAAGGAAGGAGATTGGGTTCAAGAGGGTCAAATAATCGCATCCCTGGACAAGGAAAAGCTGGAAGCGGCTCTAAGACAAGATCAAGCAGATTTTATAGCGGCAAAGGCAGAACATGAAGAGTATTATGACGGACGGACAGGAGACTCTGAATCTTATGATGAAAAAATTGCCAGAACCGCCCTGGATGCAAAACAAAATAAGGCCTATGATGATGTAAGAATAGCTGAAGAGAATTTAAAAAATGCAACATTATACTCTCCAATTGAGGGATTAGTTGTTAAAAACAGCCTTCCACTTGTTGGGACAAACATATATTTACCAAGTCAAGCTCAAGTTGAAATAGTTAGTCCAAATACTATTTTCTTCTCTGTAAATGCTGACCAGACAGAAGTGGTAAGTTTGAAAGAGGGCCAGAGTGTAGAAATTAATCTAGATTCTTACCCTTCAGAGAAAGTTAACGGAACAATAAAAAGCATTTCATTTACACCTAATACAGATGAAACAGGAACAGTGTATAAGGTGAAAATTCAACTTAAGACGCTAGACAATTCAAATTATAAATATAGACTTGGAATGACTGGAGATGCCACATTTATTACAGAAACAAAGCACAATAGTTTATATTTGCCTTTAAAATATGTAAAAACAGACAATAATGGAAGCTATGTTTTTACGGGTTCTGACAAAAAGAAAGCGTATATTAAAACAGGACTTGAAACTGATTCCTACATAGAGATATTAAAAGGTCTTAATGAGGGAGACAAGGTTTATGATTGAGCTTAAGAATGTATGTAAAGATTATGAGCTGGGAGAAGAAACGATACGGATACTACACAACATTGACCTCAAAATAAAAGAAAAAGAACTTATTGGCATCCTAGGATCATCGGGATCAGGCAAGTCAACCCTGATGCATATTGCAGGACTTCTGGATACACCAAGCGCAGGACAAATTATTCTTGATGGGACCGATGTTTCCAAGCTTTCAGACAGTGAACTTTCAAGACTAAGAAATGAGTATATTGGGTTTGTTTTTCAACAATTTAATTTAATTAATAATCTTACTGTTCTTGAGAATATAATGCTTCCCTCGGTTTATTCTAAAAAAATCTTGAATTATGATCCAAAAGAAAAAGCACTTGAGCTTCTTCAAAAATTTAACCTTCATGAAAGACGTGATTTTTATCCAAACAAAATTTCAGGCGGACAACAGCAAAGAGTTGCGATTGCCAGGGCTTTGGTCATGAATCCAAAAATCATTTTTGCAGATGAGCCGACCGGAAACCTGGATTCAAAGACAGGAAATGAGATACTTAAACTGCTTGAGGAGCTGAATAAGGAATTTGGAGTAACAATTGTAATAGTAACCCACGAAAAAGAAGTTGCACAGAGGACAAAAAGACAGGTGTTTATAAAAGACGGAAGAATTGTTCAGAGATATCTTTGATAAGCGTCTAGCAACTAGCCTTTAGCGTCTAGTTAAGAAAAATTAAAAACTAAACGCTAGACGCTAACAAACTAAACGCTAAACATATGGGTTACTTTTTATTTTTAACAAAATCTGCTTTTGAGGACTTTAAGAGGAACAAAATAAAGACGTTTTTGACATCTTTAGGAATTCTTATTGGGGTACTTTCTGTGGTACTACTTATGGCTTTTGGCTATGGACTTAAGGCATATATAGAAAAAGAGTTTGAAACTCTTGGCAAAAATTTGGTGATGGTACTTCCGGGAAGCGGTTTTAGAGGAGGCGGACAAGGACTTATTGGAGGAGCACAATTTGATGAAAGAGATGTTTTAAAAGTCAGTAGGATTAAGGGAGTTAATATGTATACGCCGGTATTTAGCAAGAGTGTCAAGGCTGAGGCCTTAGGAGAAACAGAATATGCAAATCTTATTGGGGCTAATGAGCAAATGTTTAAAATAGGAAGCCTTGAAATTACAGAAGGTGTTGCTTTTACAAATAATGACGTCAGAAATAAAAGTAAAAAGATAGTTATTGGTTCTCAAATTGCTGAAAAGTTGTTTGGATCAAATACAGAAGCCCTGGGTAAAACTGTCAGGATTCAAGGTCAAAGATTTAAAGTCATAGGAGTTTTAAAGAAAAACGGGGGAATGCGTGCGGATGATGACAAAAATACAATCATCCCCTACACCACTGCATACAGCTTTAATCCAAATAAAAAATTCTTTGCTATGTATATAAAAGTGGATGATAAAAATATTGAAGGGGTAAAAAAAGAGATAAAAGATACACTGCTTAAAAGATATAAAGAAGACGATTTTTCTGTAACAGAACAGGCAGAGCTTTTAAGTACAATAAATTCAATTATTGGAGTGGTAAATTTAGTTCTTGTTGCAATAGGATCCATATCACTTTTGGTTGGAGGAATTGGAATAATGAATATTATGTATGCGACTGTAACTGATAGGACAAAAGAAATTGGAATAAGGCGCGCAATTGGTGCAACAAAGCAGGATGTTCTCTTACAATTTTTATCAGAATCTGTGATTCTTTCTCTTCTTGGAGGTCTTTTGGGGCTTTTAATTGCTACGGGAATTGTTGCTTTAATTCAACCTCTTTTTCCAGCAACGATCAATCTCATATCTGTAATGGTGGGATTTGGAATTTCTTCTTTAATAGGGATCTTTTTTGGAGTCTTTCCTGCAAGACGGGCAGCCAACCTTTCACCTATCGAGGCCATCCGATATGAATAATTTACTTTAAGGTCAATAGCGAACCGTTAGTTGAAGTCGCGTTCGACGCGACAAGACGTGCTGCAAATTTGTCTCCTATTGAAGAAATAAGGTACGAATAGTGACAATTAGGGGTTTCACCCCTAAAATACTAAAATAAGTCTTATAGTTTGACTTTACAAACTGCTTAAATTATAATTCCTCTTAAATTAAGATAAGATTTGAACAATTGCTGGTTTGAATTTTTATCTTATTTAAATTTTTGCACTTTGATATTTGTCGCGATAGTCCTATATCAAATGGTATAGGGCGAAAAAACACGGGCCTACTGTAAACACAAGCATAAGTTCGAAATACGAAATCCGAAATACGAAATAAATCCAAATATTTAAAACATTGTTAATTTATAATTTTAGTATTATTTCGAATTTCGACTCGCCCCGCTATAGCTATGGCGAAGCGGGTATTAGAATTTAGGATTTACTCTCTTATGTTTAGAGTTGGCTCGTGTGAAAAAGAGTTCATTCCAAATTGAGGAGGAGTACGATGTCAGACCAAATTCTCGGAGGAGCAATTACAGTCACGATGGAGTCACCGTTTCGGTGGAGAGTTGAGACAACTGACGGTAAGGCTGGGGCAACCAGTGATACGCTAGAGAAAGCCGTCTATTGGCTTATCACGGAACACGAGAAAGAAGTTGTAGCTGCGGTAATTGATGCCTACCGCAGAGACGAGGAAAGGCAAGCAACTCAGCTCGTTGTCAAGCCGGGAGATATCCTGATAAGGACTACTGCTCCCTTGCCTGAAGGTGAGGATCTGCTGAGCAGGTTGTCGGGCAATCGGCTAAGAGTATTAGGTACCTGCAACGGCTGGACTAAGGTTAGGGTCATGAAAAGTAGTGGAGAACTGAGCGGTAAAGATGTCAGTGTTCCGCCTTATCTGCTTCGGCAGAGGTACTTCGGACACGTAATCATGTAGAAGCCTAGTAGTCGCCAGTGGCTCGAACTCTAAGCTTCCAGACAGACTCACGGCAAATCAAGCGCAAGGAACACATGAAAGAGGGTCTTGTTGATGCAGTCCCGCAGGGATTGTTTTCGGCAGGAGCTGAAACTGTGTGCTGGTTGAGGGAAGCAAGTATTTGCTTCCCTCAACATCCTAAAAATATAACTTCTTTAAAAATCCTTCTTTACTTTTTCATTTTAAAATATTAATCTGGATAAAGATGTGAAAAAGAGAAAGGTAAAGATTTTATCAATTAAAAATAAAAAACATACGGCTCTTCCATACAAAACATCATTTATTGTTTTGATTTTTTCCGTGTTTACACTTTTTTTAGTAGGGCAATTTTTTGGCTCCAAAAAAACCTTGGACCAGTCCTCCCCTTGCGCAAATTCAATTAGCTGTATAAATGATCTCTCAGGTAAGTATGAATCAAATAAAAAAGAAGGCGAGTTTATGGGTAAGAAGGTGGGGGTTCCGAAAGAAAGCGATTATCTGGCAATGCCGGTTTTGGGAGAGAAAACAGGAGCGGACAAACGTATTTATGTAGACCTGACAAACCAAAGACTTTATGCTTTTGAGGGAGAAAAGTTGATTTATAACTATTTAGTTTCAACCGGAAAGTGGGGCAAGACACCTACAGGAGACTTTGAGATTTGGGTAAAATTAAGATATACAACTATGTCGGGAGGAAATAGTAGATTAAATACTTATTACTACCTTCCCAATGTTCCGTATGTTATGTTTTTCTACAATGATTCTGTTTCTAAAAGCCGTGGATTTAGCCTGCACGGAGCCTATTGGCATAATAATTTTGGCCAGCCTATGAGTCACGGGTGTGTAAACATGAAGCCTGATGAAGCAGAGAAAATATATTACTGGGTGGATCCTCCTACTCAGGGAAATACTACGCATGCAAGTAAAGAAAATCCCGGAACCATTATTACAATTTACGGTGAGGCGCCGGCAGAATAATACTTTTGTCAACAATGTCATTGCGAACAGAGTGAAGCAATCTCAAGACCTGCCCTAATACTATAAAGCAATGCGCTGCGGGTATCGCCACGTCGCATAAGCTCCTCGCGATGACAAAGGTCTTTGATAAATCCCAATGCTTTTAACCCTTGAATTAATAAATTAAACCGTGTTAATATATTTTTATGAAACTGCCTAAAGTATTTACTTACTATTTACTCTTTTTAATCACTACTTTTATAGCTTTGTATCTAATTAAGGAATTTGATATTTCTTATCCTTTAACAATTACAAATACTACCAAATCCTCTGAGCTTGCGGTTGTGGGAGAAGGAAAAGTTGAGGCGGTTCCTGATCTTGCTACAGTAAATGCAGGGATTGTTGTGATAAATGCGGCAAGCGTTGAAGTTGCTCAAAAAGCTATAAATGAAACTAACAGCAAGATTATTGATTCTTTAAAGAATCTAGGTATAAAAAAAGAGGATATTCAAACTTCAAATTATTCAATTAATCCTAATTATGCTTATGAAAATGGTAAAAATAGGCTTGATGGATATAACGGCAACGCAAGCGTAACAGTGACGGTAAGAAAAATAGATCAAGTAACAAATGTCATTGATGAGCTGACAAAAGCAGGAGCAAATCAAATATACGGGTCTTCTTTTTCAATTGAAAAACCTGAAAAATATAGGGAGCTTGCGCGCAACAAAGCAATAGAAAACGCCAAAGAACAAGCGCAGAATTTGGCTGATAATTTAGGGATAAAGCTTGGGAAAGTGGTAAATATTGTTGAAGCTTCTCCAGGAACGCCTTATCCAATAACTATGAAAGTAGCGGCTGAAGGAAGAGGCGGGGGTGGCGGAACAGAGATTGAGCCAGGAAGCCAGACAATCACCTCAACTGTAACTCTATATTTTGAGAAGAGATAACTTAATATTCTTTCCCGCGACGAACAGTCTCAATATGTTTTTGTATTTCACCCCCAAGAGCTGGTCTTCTACCAAAAGGGTCCGTAACTACCGATTCACCACCATAAATTTCACCGAGTTTTCTGAGAAAAGGATTCTGACCTTCTGGAGGAACCGGAACCTGATCCTTTGAACGAATCGTACGACGATGAGAAGGCGATTTGCTTCTATGATGTCCCATTTATAATTAAAGAATAAAACATATTTTGGGGCTCTGTCAAGGTCTTTTGAGTCAATTATTCAAGAATAAGATTGGAGAGTAAAGCGGCAAGTATGGGATGTTTTTGACCGAGGGTCTGGTGGATTTTAAGTACTGCAAGTTCACGGTTTTCTTTGGTGGCAAGAGATTTACCTACAGAAGAAAAAAGCAAACTATTTACCCTAAGCGAGATTTTAAAATTTTCTCCAACTGATTTTTCAAGTCTTTGGTTAAACGATCCTTGTTCCTTCATGGTTGTTCGAATGTCTTTATCTTTTCAATAGCATTGTAAAGCATATTGAATAATCATTCTTGAGAAAAACTTAACAAAAACTTAACAAAAATCGCTATGTTATATTTATTGCTCCTTCTCCGAGAAGGTTAGAATGAGGTCTACGAGTATTGGTTTATTTATTATTCAAACCTCACCCCCGCCCTCTCCTAAGAGGAGAGGGAGAAATAGTTGGTCTCCTAAGAGGAAAAAGATGTTAAGCTGAGATTTACTGCAAGCTATTAGGATTAATTCTAATGATTTTATCATCTGAAGCCCCAGGGTTTGTCCTACCGTCGCGGTTGCTTGTTGAAACATAGAGGAAGTTGCCCGGATCCACAACCACATCACGGATTCTTCCGAATTCTCCTTTAAAATGCTCTTTAATTTCTTTCACTTGATTGTCTTCTATAACCGCCTCGTAAAGCGCCTGCCCTCTAAGTCCGCCAAAAAAAAGCGATTTATTAACAAACACCGCACCTGCCGGAGCCCAGGTAGTATTGTTTCCAGAGTTGGCAACTGGACCAACTAAGTCATCTCGAGATTCATCCCCTTGAATTTCCGGCCAGCCATAGTTTTGACCGCTTTTAATGAGGTTTATCTCATCACGGTTTGAGCTTCCGTGCTCTGTTGACCAAAGCCTTCCGCTATCATCCCAAGCAAGACCTTGAGGATTTCTGTGGCCATAAGAATAAATAGTATTATTGAAAGGGTTTCCAGACGGATTTTGACCTGTGTCTGTTACACGTAAAATTTTCCCTGCTAAAGAATCTGTGTCTTGGGCAAGTGAGGGATTTTGAGCATCTCCCGTTGTAATATACAAATAACCATCAGGACCAAACTTTATTCTTCCTCCATTGTGATTTGAAGCCCCCGGAATCTCATTTACAATAATTTCTTGATCTGATAATTTATTGTCTTCAAATCTCATTCTTACAACCCTATTCAAGGTGTTGCCGCCGCTTTCACTATACGTGTAATAAAAGTAAACATAATGATTGGCTGAAAAATCTGGATGAACAGCTGTTCCCAACAGTCCCCCTTCTCCCGCCTCTTGTACTTCTTCAATTGTTGTGACCGGTGTTGGATCGAGTTTGCCCTCGGCAGTTACAAGACTTACTCTTCCGGGACGTTCTGTGACAAGAAAACTTTTGTCAGGTAAAAACGCTATTGACCAAGGAGTGTCAAGATTTTGGGCAATGACTTTAATGTCTTCTTTTGCATTGTTTGTTGTCTGTAAAGATGGAGATAAAGGTGCTTGGCCAGGATCAAGGTTGACATTTTCTCTACTCAAAAATATTGCCGTCAAAATAACTAAAAGTAAAACAAGAATAACAGGAATAATATTTCTCACAAGATCAATATATCTCATTCTTTTAAGAATTGTGTAATAACCTTATGTCCATAATTCTTGATTCATTATTCATAATTCAAATGAAGATAATCTGGCAAGATTAGGCAATATCTGGCAATATTCGGCAAAATACGGTAAAATATTTGAAAACAATATGAAGATTCCGCCAATCTACACTATTACTCCTGAAATTTTGGAATTAATCTCAAAGATTGAAGCTAACAGAATTTTTCTTTCCTCAATAAATATCCCTCTTTCCCTTAAAGATAAGATAAGAAGGACAAATATTCTTAAAAGTGCGCTTTTTTCTGCAAGGATTGAAGGAAATACTCTAAATTTAAGAGAGGTTGAGCAGGGAGAAAGCGAAGAAAGACAAAGAGTTGAAATTTTTAATATTTTGAGAGCATATGAATTTACAGACAAGAATATAAAATCCGGACAAACAATTACAAAAGAAATAATTCTGAATTTACATTCTAAAATTATGAATAATATATCTGGTGAAAAAGGAGTTTTTAGAAGAGAGATGGGAGCGATTTTTAACCAGGCAGGAATTGCAGTTTGTGTTGCACCCCCACCCGAAAAAATTAAATATTTGATAGGTGAGCTTTTAAGCTATGTAAACTCAGATTTAGAAAAATTTCCTTTACTCTCTGCTTTTGTTTTCCATTTAGTTTTTGAGAAGATTCATCCTTTTGTGGATGGAAACGGTAGACTTGGAAGGCTACTAATATTTACTATTCTTAAAATCCGTGATCAAAATTTTAATTCAGGCTTACCTTTTGAAGAATATTTGGACGAGCACAGAAACGATTATTATTATTTTTTAGAGAAAGGTCTTGTAGAGATTAATGATTATCTTATTTTTATGCTTGAAGCGTTTTACCACGCAACAGAAAAACTGAAAGAATTAGTGGAAAAAGAGCTTGCAAAAAAAGAAACAGTATTTCTTCCTCCAAGACAAGAAGAGATTTACAATATTGTCAAGGATCATAGGCTTGTTTCTTTTGATCAAATTAGAAGACGATTTTTAAAAGTCCCGGAAAGAACATTAAGATACGATTTGAAAAAACTGACAGATGCAAAATTAATTATTAAAATCGGGGAAACCAAAGGAAGTTTTTATAGAATAAGCGAGGAAATTCACGACTAAATAAAGTAATATTTGGTTGTTATCAATAAGTGGCAGAGTCACCTCGGATGGTGGACAAGTAACGACTTGGACTCCTCCGAGGTGGAAGAATTAAACAAATTTTTGATTTCAAAAAAATTTTTGGTAAGATAAAATAAGAGATCGAACAGTAAATATATGGAAAACCTTGAGGAGAGAATTGAGAAAATTGAGAAAAGAAACCAGAAAGTTGAAAGAGATAAAGTTTGGGAGACAAGTTTTACGCGCCGAATTCTTTTAATTGTTTTTACTTATCTTGCGATTGCAATTTATTTTGAAGCGATTGGAGTTGACAGGCCATTCTTAAATGCTGTGGTCCCTGCCACAGGATTTCTTCTTTCCACCCTAACTCTTCCTTACTTTAAACACATATGGGAAAAGTATATTTACAAAAAGTAAAGCTATTCATATTTTGATAAGATAAATTTGTGGATAAAAAATATTTCTCATATTTTTATCTTCTTCTTTGTATTTTATCCTGGGGATTAATACCGGTTGTATCAAAAAAAATTCTTGTAGAACTAGATAATTATCAAATGCTTCTATACTCTACTGTTTTTTCAGTTTTAGTAATGGGTATTATTTTATTATTACAACGAAAAACTAATGTGGTTAAGAAATACGAGCTTAAACAATTTTTGAATATTGGGTTTTTAGGATTTTTAGGAACTTATCTTTATTATGTTCTACTATATAAGGCTTTAAGCTTAACTACTGCTTCTGAAGGATTTATACTTGCTTACACCTGGCCGATATTAGTGCTGGTTTTGTCTTTTATAATCTTGAAAGAAAAAGCGACACTTAAAAAAATACTATCTTTATTTATTTCTTTTGTAGGAATTTTAATTATTGTGAGTCAGGGAAATTTCTTTTCTATCAACTTTACAAATTTACAAGGAGATATTTTGGCATTGATTGGCGCGTTTACGTTTGCCCTATTTTCTGTCTTGGGTAAAAAGAATAATTTTGATCCCGTTGTAAGCGTCTTTATTTATTTTTTAACAGCTCTTATTCTGATTTTTCCGACAACAATAATTTTTTCAAGTCTTAAAGTTCCTTCTTTTGATATTTTGTTTTGGATACTCTTAAACGGATTGCTGGTTAATGGTGTTTCCTATATTTTTTGGTTTAAGGCTTTAAAACATGGAGATACACATATTTTATCTAACCTTTTATATTTAACGCCCTTCTTATCTCTAATTTATATTTCAATATTTTTGGAAGAAGAGATACTTTTTAGTTCTATAGTAGGGCTTGTGGTAATAGTAGTTGGAATTATTTTCCAATCCATAAAAATTAATAAAATCCTACGTTCTAACATTCTTGAGAATTTGAGAATGAGATGATACGATAAATTAATATATGTATGTTAAAAACCAGAAGGATTGAAAAAATAGTTAAAGGATTCTCAAATCACAGAAGAATTCAGATATTAGAACTTTTAGAAGATAATCCAGAGTTGTCAGTGGCTGAAATTACCGAAAATTTAAAGATTAATTTTAAAACTGCAAGCGAACATATTAGAAGACTTTCCATATCAGGTTTGGTCTTCAAACGAAATCAAGGGAAAAATGTAAGGCATAAATTATCACCTCTTGGAAATATCATTCTAACATTCTTAAGAACATTGGAATAAAATCTAAAATGAAGGATGTTTTTTCAAAGTCTATTACAATTACTTTAATTTACGATTCTGCCGTGCAGAAAATTACCAATACACCTTCAGAGCCAAGTATCGTGAATGAGGGTATGCCCTTTATTATGCTTTTATATTTTGTATTTCAATCATATCCTGAAATACAAGAAAAATATCCTCCGGGAACTCTAGGACTTCTTTTAAACGGCAAGCCTCCAACTGATTTTGATATTTTACAAGATGGAGATAAAGTAGAGCTCAGAGCTTCAGGTTTTTTAATGCCCAACTAATAGGTAAAATTAGACACAACCTTAATAACATATCTATAAGTAGAGATTTCTGGTAAAATCTGACAATGAAAGAAAATGGGAGGAATCCAGGTCTTATTGAATATCTTAAGATAGATTATCCATATGTTAATAATATAATTCAGCTTGGCAGAATTGCGGCAAACTTGGGTGATATGCCGGAGGCGGCAGGTGAAATGAGAGGTTCATTTAGGGAGCTTAATGCGGGGATGTTTGAAGTAACTGTAAGTGCGGGGAGCTATAGCTCTAGAATTCATTTATTTAAAAGGGATCCTGCTAAAATGTTTGAATGAATTCCTATCTCTTCTTTCCCCGATGCAAGTCTTGTTTTTGATTCTATGGGTCGAGTTGAACTTGTTATAAGTAAAATTAAAGAGCCAATAGCCAAAAAATTTACAAAACCAAAAGGGAGAAAAGGTAGCCTGAAATCTGGAGGAATTGAAGAAATAACAATAAAAGGATATGCTCATAATCTTTGTCCAGCAACAAGAGATTATTTAAATGGCTTAACAACAGATGCGCTTAATACTTTTAGAGAAGTTTTACAAATAGAGGACGTATGTGACCCAGTAGAAGCTCCCCACACTCTTCAAGCATAACTAGAAGCGTTTATCTTTTAGAACTTCTTATCTAACTCTTACTTATATTTTTGTAATTCATAAATTGATTTAGTATAATTTCAATATGAGTGCACAAATTAGGTCATTTATAAATTCCTACAAAAAGAAAAACCCTAAAAAGGCCAAGATTATCAAGAAATCAGTTAGGCGCGGGATCAAAGAATATGGGGAAACCTTCAAGAGACTCGCATCCTCATGAGGGCAACTTCTTAACATCGGAAGACTTTAAATTCCTTTGTTTTGAAATGGCCGTTGAATTTATGACCTATGAGGAACCGATTCCAGATTATAATACAAGGAATAATTCTCTGCTTGAATCTGCTCTAGCCTCACCAAAACAAACATTTGGCGGACAACTGCTATATCCAACATTAACGTTACAAGCTTCTATTCTATTTTATTCTTTGATTAAAAATCACCCCTTTTTAAATGGGAACAAAAGGATTGCAGTAATGTCTTTACTGTCTTTTTTGAGCATTAACAAGAAATGGATACAGGTAAGGCCATATGATCTTTATAATTTTGCTTGTAAAACTTCAGAATCTTTATCTAAAGATAAGGATAAAGTATTAAAAGAAATAGAGAAATTTATAAGAGAAAATTTGGAAGCTGCAGAAGAGTAATTATAAATATTCTCTTTTGTAATCTTTAACTTTAAGGTCTTTGTCGTAGATAAATTCTGCTTTTAATTTTTTGCCTTCTAATATTTCAGTTAACCAATATTTTGCATCGTCCCACATTTGTTCAAAGGGAATTGAATTTTTTTCAAACCAAAAAGGCGCTATTTCTTCAGTTTCCCGGGGTTCTCCCTGCCAAGATTCACAGACAAAAATATGGACTTTCATATTGCGCTTTTCATCAGCAATATGGGGAAAGTAAAAATCGATTTCTCCCCTGTGTTTCACATCTGTTAATTCTACTTTTATTTCTTCAAGAATTTCTCTTTTTGCTGCATCTTCAATTTTTTCGCCAATTTCAACTTTGCCTCCAATTCCTAAAAAATTTCCTTTCCCAAATCCTTGTTTTTTCCTCCCCAGCACTACCCTATTTTCTTTGATTAAAAAAGTGATAGTTCTTGCTCTTAATGGATTTTTAAGTGTTTTCTTATAATTGGATAAGTTCATAGGAACTTAATTGGCAAAGATTTGGGTTTTTTGCAAAAGGTCTTGATGTTTTAAAACAAATAGTCTGGTTAGTTTTCCCATTGGAAGTTCTCTTGCTTCCTGAAGAGTGAAAAAGTTAAGCAATTGTCCATCTCTTCTTTTCATACTATTAACGTGTTTGTCTGTTAGGGAAGCGTGATATAAATTTCTTGTGCCATTTTTGTGTGGCAGGCTTGATAGCAGTTCCACAGAATCAAGTTTTATATTTGTTTCTTTTTCCACCTCTATAAAAATTGTTTCCTCAAATGATTTATTTTTTTGTCTTACTGCACCAATAAAACGCCAAGTATTGTCTTTGGAAATAATTAAGTTATCACCAAGAAGCATTAATAGTATTTTGCTTTTGTAGGTTAGGAGGATTAGGCTTACGTCAATTTTACTGCCCATAATCTATTATACCACTAATTACAATTCACCTTGGGGCCAATTACACTTCAATTTATTCCTCCCATATGTTTTGAAATTAAAGGAAATGTGGATGCGGAATTAGTGCTATATGCCGCAGCAATAGAATATTCAAATTATCATAAAGCGGTAATTGTTTCAGGAGATGGAGATTTTTATTGTCTACACGATTATTTATTGAAGAATAAAAAGCTTCATAAAATAATTATTCCCAATAGAAATTCAGAGTCTTCTTTGCTGAAAAGATTTCAAAAATATAAGGTATTTTTAATTAGAGATAAGACTAAGGTTGAAAAGAAGCCATAAAAAATGGGAGGCGTAGCAATATGACACGTAGTCATATGGTCGTATTCTCCCTGATGATTATATAAATTATGTACCGAACTGTTCGGTTAGTCAACAAAAATATTGTAAGAAATTTATCTCCTGATTCACAATTCCTAATTCATAATTCAAATTAATAATGTTTTAGACAATAATCCGGAAGAATTGAGAGATAAACTAAGAGAGCTTCAGGTAATTATCTAAAGATCAGTTTTTCCCTCAATATCTTTTGTGTGGTTTTTATCATGGTCTATTGTTTCTTTAATAATCCAGAGAAGATTAATTTCCTTTTTCCCTAAAACAGTACCAAAAAATCCTGTAATTTGTTCTTCTGTTAAACTACTAAGTTGTTTTAAAAAGTTTTTTCTGGAACTTTTCATTTCCTCCAACAACTCTTTTACGCTTTTATCTTTTCTTTTGCTTACATTTTCTTCATTAAAACGGTTCATAGACATACGTAAAGATTTTGGTTTTTGCCCGCTTAAAATCTGAGGGATACAAACAACATCTTCTTCATCCCATCCGCAGAAATGGGCAAGGAGCTCTTTTTTACCCCATTTATCAATGACAAAGTCTTCAGGGATTTTAGAAATTACCTCAAGCAAGTTTTTTCTGGCATTTTCTAGATCTTTTATCAATTCATCTTTCATAACTGAATTATATCAAACAAAAATATTTTTATTTTTTTGCAATTTTTAACAATGCAACAATTGGGCATTACAGTAATCTATTTTTTTATTCCTAAGTCCTGATTCATTATCTGAATTAACAATGCTTTAGAGGATAGTCCGGAAAAGTTGAGGGAAGAATTAAATAAATTACAAACAATTGCTGTACTACTTTTTTCTTTTCAATTTAAATTCCTCATCAAAAATTTCATAGTAATCGGCATAAATATACTTCTGTCCGTATTCGGAAACCCCAAGCGGTTCAAGAATTCCAAGCTTCCTGAGACGGTCAATCATATTATATGATCCCTGAAGAGAAAAGCCAGTCCACTTCATTATTTCACCTACGCCAACAATTGGCTGGTTAAATAATTTGCGGATTATTTCCAAGGTGGATTGTGCCGATTTTCTGCCGAGTTTTTGCATTTTTGCAAAATCACGATCCCTCAAAGAGGTGATTTTAGCACATGTCTTAATAGAAGATTGTGCCATTTCAGCTACTCCATCCAAGAAAAATTCTAACCAGGCATCGATATCAGCTTGTTCATCATGATAATTTTGTAACTTCTGATAATAAAGCTTTTGATGTTTTTTAAAATAACTGGAAAGATATAATATGGGTAATTCTAAGAGCTTGGCATGATGAATATACATCACAATAAGCATACGGCCCGCGCGGCCGTTTCCATCCGTAAATGGATGGATAGTTTCAAATTGAGCATGAATTAAACCTGCCCTTACTAAGGAAGGATATTGATCTTGAGCGTGAATAAATTTTTCTAGCTCATAGAGTGATTTATGCATATCATTCGGTGCAGGCGGTACAAATGTAGCGTCACCAGGAGTTTTACCACCAATCCAGTTTTGTGAATTACGAAATTCTCCAGGATAAGCATGTTGTGTTGAACGGGCCCCGGTCATAAGTATTTGATGTATTTCCCGAATCAGCCTAAGCGATATGGGAAGAGTTTCTACCCGTTTTATACCATAATTTATCGCTTCAACATAATGCACAATATCATCTACGTCTGGGTGCAAACGGGATTTTTCTTCGGTAACTGGAGCAGCAATGGCGTCTTGCAAAGTTGCTTGCGTTCCCTCAATTTGACTGGAATAAGCAGCATCTTTTTTGATAAACATATGCAAAAAGAAATCTTTATCAGGCAATAACCTTGTAATACCATCAAGCTTCCCTACTAATCTGATAGCTTCCTCATTTTTTTTATGTAATTTATCACTAATAGGGAAACCCTCTTTTGGGGGGAATTCAAAAGGAGTAAAAGCCTTATATTCATCTTTTTGCTGAATATATCGGCCGATTTTTGGCTTATTGATATTACTCATATTAATATCAACATATTATACCATTTAGTTGATATTTGCAACTAGGATATCAACTAATGATAACTCTTTATAAGTATATTCAACTTTCCGATCCGGGATCGGTTTTTACGAACAACATCTTCTTCATCCCATCCGCAGAAATGGGCAAGGAGCTCTTTTTTACCCCATTTATCAAAAAAATCAGAAGGCAATTTAGAAATTACCTCAAGCAAGTTTTTTCTGGCATTTTCTAGATCTTTTATCAATTCATCTTTCATAACTAGACTATATCAAACAAAAATATTTATATTTTTTTGGTCTTCCGATCCCGGACCGGTTTTTGGTTTTTACACACAAAGTGGGTTGTTATTTTTTTATTATAAACGAGCAATTAGAATTGATTATTGATATACTCTTTTTATGAATAAACCTATTCAGTATTTACTTGTAGGCCTGCCATTTTCAGGAAAAACAACGTTAGCAAATAAGTTAGTAAAAACATTAGGATTAAAAAGTATAAATATAGATGAAGTAAAAAAAGAATATGGATATGAAGCGCTTGATGATGATCATGTGCCAAAAGAAGTATGGAAAAAAATATTTAATAAAATAGATGAAAAAGTAATAAACTATCTAAAAAGTAACTACAGTGTGGTGACTGAAACTGCCTGGGTAAAAAAGGCTTGGCGGGATAAAGTAAGATTAACAGCTTCAAGAGAAGGATTTGAAACAAAAGTAATTTATGTAAGACTCCCAGCTGAAACAGCCAGAAAAAGGTTAATGGAGAACAGAATTTTTAAAAAAAGATTTGATGTGCCGGATAATATTTTTGATGAAGCAGTAAAAGAATTTGAAGAACCAAAAGAAGATGAAAATGTGATTATCTATGACCAGTCAACACCTTTAAACCAATGGATTAAACAAAATTTTTCTATTACATAAAATTATTACAAGGTCTACAAAATCAAAGGGTAATGGGTGGGGATAGATTAGTGTTGATAGTGTTCGAATAATTCAACCTCATCATTTCCGATAACTGCACCGATCTGCTCAAGCGTATTAGTATTAACTAAGTTGTGTTATGTTCCGACCCCGGATCGATTTTTACATTAACAAATTTACAATTGAATAATGAAACAATCTTGCCCTTTTTACCCCCAATTCCTTTTCAAAATGTTTTTTGGTAAGATTAGGAGGATGAGAAGGGAAGATGTTTATAAAATAATTGATTATATTGCTTTTGAATGCGTTAGGTTAAGGGATAAATATATTGAAGAAAAGGATCTGGAAGTTGATTATGTTTGCATTTTTTCCCAGAATGAAAATGAGTTTAATGAACTTTTTAAAGTAGCGCAAGAAATAGGAAAATTAGCGAATGAAACTCCTACCGGTCCTGTTTTTGCATTTAATGACAGGCCTGAAACAGTTGCAGGGAAACCAAAGCTTTTAAAGATTAGAAAGCCAGATGTTACAAGACCGCAAAGAGGAGATATGGATTTTAATACAGATTATGAAAGTTTTAAAAAGAAATATTTAAATAATAAAAACTTCAAACTAATTGTAAGAGAGGATTTTGAAATGATAGAGTTAAAAGATGATTCCTTCAACGTCCTCGTTTATTTTGCCAATACTCCACTTAGTAAACAATTAGGAATAATATAAATTAATTAAATACTGGATTAACCAATTGCCCCACTAATTCATAACTCTTACAATAAAAAAGCATTTTCTGCTAAAATGAATACATGAAGAATGGGAATTCAAAGAGAAAGCTTTATAATATAACTACTCCTTCACTATTTTCAGTTCCCCAAGAGAGTAAAACAGCAGAGTTTACATTTATTGATTTATTCGCAGGAATAGGTGGTACACGCTTAGGCTTTGAACATGTAGGAGGAGAAAGTGTCTTCTCTTCCGAATGGGACAAAGATTGTCAAAAAACTTATCAAGCAAATTTTGGCGAAATTCCCCATGGAGACATTACCAAAATTGACGCAAAAGATATTCCAGATTTTGACGTGCTCGTAGCCGGTTTCCCTTGTCAACCTTTCAGTTCAATTGGAAGAAGACAAGGATTTATGCATGCGACTCAGGGCACTTTATTCTATGATGTCTTAAGAATCCTCAAAGATAAAAACGGTACACAGTCCCCTAAGGCATTTTTACTAGAAAATGTTCAAGGCTTAACAACTCACGACAATGGCAAAACTCTTGAAATAATAGTGAATTCCCTGGATGAAATTGGATATAAAGTATTTTATGAGGTGCTTGACTCCGCTAATTTTGGCGTACCTCAACAAAGAAAAAGAATATACATTGTTGGATTTAGAAAAGATTTGTTTGGAGATGATATTGATTTCGTTTTTCCTAGAGGAAATGATAAAAAGGCATATATCTGTGATTATCTTGAAGAAAATGTTGAAGGATATTCAATTTCTGAACATCTACAAAAAACTTACTTATTTAAAAAAGACGATGGGAGACCTCTTTTAGTTGACAAAAAATCTAAAATACAAGTTAAAACTTTAGTTGCTTCTTATCATAAAATACAGAGATTAACTGGAGTTTTTGTAAAAGATGGAAAAACTGGAATAAGACTATTCACTCAAAATGAATGTAAGGCAATAATGGGATTTGATAAAAATTTTGTTATTCCAGTTTCTAGAACACAAATGTACAGACAAATGGGAAATTCTGTTGCCATACCAGTCGTAGAAGAAGTTGCAAAGAAAATACTAAAACATCTGAAAGAAATTAAAAATACCTCTAAAAATAAGGCGGATAATATGGTATTATCAAAACAATCATTTACCGGAGTGATATAAAATGGAAGATGTAACCAACTTAAAAGAACAAATAACACCAGAGGAAAAATTAAAGGCTAAACATGTATTTAAACAGGTGTTGCCAGACATTACCAAGGACCGAAGTCTACCTTCTTCTAAGTTTATTAAAAAATATTGGAATCAATATCAGAAGAAATTTACTAGTAATCAAAATATAAACGGAAAAGTATTTGAGAATCTAATTGCTACAACTTTAATACGGGAAAAGATAATGCCTTTCTATATGCAGGCAAAGGTTGCCTTCATACCTTATGTTAGCTATGATTTTATCATTTATACCTGTGATATAGGTCCTATTTCACTAAGTATTAAAACTAGTCTACGGGAGAGATGGAAACAGGCAGATTTAGAAGCAGTTGCACTCAAATATATTCACAGGAAATCAAAGTCATTTGTTGTTACGTTAGATACTAATGCTGTTAGAAGAAGGAGAGTTGATCCCAGTCAGGCGCTAGGAATTGATGATTATGTTCTTGCAGATATGGAGGAATTTGATGAGATGCTCAAGTCTATTAAATCTCATCAACTAGGACTTTCTCCTAAAGTAGAAGTTGTAAGCTCAAGTATAATTATTACCCCTAAAAACTACATTGAATTTTTTGGATAAAACATGGACAGGATTACTCCTAAAACAAGGAGTAGAAATATGTCTAGGATTAAATCCAAAAACACTACTCCTGAATTGCTAGTAAGAAGATTACTTTTTAAGCTTGGCAAGAGATATCGGGTACATTACGAGCTTATGGGAAAACCTGATATTGTATTTCCTAATTACAAAGTTGTAGTTTTCATTCATGGATGTTACTGGCATGGTCATGGATGTAGGATTGATCATGTCTCAAAATCTAATTGCGAGTTTTGGATTAATAAAATCAACAAAAACAAAGAACGGGACAAAAAAATACAAAGACAACTAAAGCATGACAATTGGAAGTTA
Organism: Candidatus Parcubacteria bacterium; assembly: GCA_003599595.1. Lineage (GTDB taxonomy): Bacteria > Patescibacteriota > Microgenomatia > Levybacterales > GWA1-39-11 > SURF-62. Next base: position 3,371 of record QZIP01000036.1, on the reverse strand, counting down.
TTTACTCTTTGGGAATGCGATATTCTTAAAAGCCACAATAATACAGTTAAATCACTTGTGAAATATCTTAACTCTCTATAAAAGATTTGTTTTTTTCTGTTTATTAACGGACGGTGTTTAAAGAGAATAATCTTCTTGAAAATTTGATAAATTTAATTTGCTTATTAGTAATAGAGAATTGAAGCTAAAAATTTAACTGCTATATTTTGATACTATTATTAACAGTTGACTGGCAATATTTTTATATTTTATATTTTTTCTCAAATAATGAATAAAGGCAAGAAGATAATAAAACATTCTACGCTTTTTCTTGATGAATCGGGAAAATCTAGTTTGGGTGAAAAAGAAAACGAACCCTTTGTTTTAACGGGCGTTATTTTGGATGATGAAGAAATAAGTCCTGTTGAAGGATTTTTCAATTATATTAAAAGGAAATATCGCATTAATCTAAATGAACCCTTCCACAGTTATGATATATTCGAAAATAGTAAAAGTAAATTATCTACACAAAAAGCTAAATCATTAGTAATCACGCTTGCAGATTTTATCTCTTTAATTCCTATAAAGATTTATGTTGTTTCAGTTGATAAAAGCGAATTTAAAAAAGCTTTGGGAATAAAGTCTATCGAAGATTTCAAAGGATCTGCAGAAAGAAAGGACATGAGAGAATACCCATACAGAATTATGTCCTCATTAATATTTCGCTGGTTTGCCACCTATCTAAATAGGACAGGTGGAATAGGACAAATCGTTGTTGATTCCAGAAGAGGTGGAGACTTTCAACTGTTAAAGTCTCTTAATTTATGTAAGGATCCACACGGTCCTTTACCTCTTAATTCAACTAAGCTTATTAAGGAAAAATGTAATGCGATTTGTTTTGCAGAAAAAAATTTTCTTTCCGGAGGATTGGAAATTACTGATCTTATTTCTTATACGTCCTTTTTCAGCGCAAGAACAATAATGAATTCAATGAATAATATTAAATTGAATTTAGTTTGGAAGCAAATTAAAAAAAGACTAAAAAATTTAAAAATACATAAAATACCTGAGGTGGAAATTCAAAAATTTTTTAGAGTGGATAATGATGGGGTTCACAAATATCTCAAGACTCAAAAGACTCAAAAGACTCAAAAGACTCAAAAGACTTAAAAGATTTGTGAACTCCACCCTGTGGTGGATGATCACTAACGCAAGTTTAACATTTGCAAAAAACTATTGCAAGAGTAACTTACAGAGTCATTCTGTATAAAAAAGGTTAATATTTAACTTAAATTCTGTTGTAAAATTGTAAGAAAATAGTGTTTTTAGTTCATTCTCAGTTCTCTTATTTTATCCTTATCCACAAATTACAGTTCTCATTTCCTCCTCTTTGCCAGGCACTGTAAGGATCTGCAACATATGCCGTTGAACCAAAGTTTTTATTATTCCTTCTTTAACCACTCACATAACAGATATCTTTCTGTTTGAGTAAATTTCTTATGCTTTCAAATCCACCTCCTTTCTTTCCTCAGGAAGTGAATTGTACCCTGGGGGGATTGCAATCGTTTCTGGAACTTATGCGTTTTTGATATAATAGATAAAGTAATTACTTTTTAAGATTATGAAAAAAATACTACTTAGCTTAAGCATATTGCTGATTTTAATTTCTATTTTTTCTTCTTCTGTTTCAGCTCAAGAGGTGACGGACTGGGGTAATACTTCTACTGCTCAGGAAGAGGCAGAAGGAAAAGCGATCTGGGATAAATTGCAAGCCAAACAATTAGAATGCAAAAATTTAACGGATGATGATTTTGAAGTGTTAGGCGACTATTTTATGGGTCAGTCAATCGGTAATACCGAAAGACATACAGCTATGGATCAAATGATGAAAGGTATGATGGGAGAGCAAGGAGAAGAACAAATGCATATAGTAATTGGTAAAAGATCAAGCGGTTGTGATCCAAACGCTTCATTTCCTTCAGGGTATGATTTTATGCCAATGATGTGGTGGATGATGGGAGGAGGTGGAAATCCTATGATGGGATACGGAGGTTGGGGTGGTTTTGGAATCATGGGCTGGATATTTATGATTATCTTTTGGATTCTTATTATTTTAGGAGTAGTGGCTTTAATCCGCTACCTGGGAACAGCTGGACAACACAGTATTGATAAAGGCAAAACTCCTTTAGAAATTCTTAAGGAACGCTACGCTAAAGGTGAGATTAATAAAAAGGAGTTTGAAGAAAAGAAGAAGGACTTAAATTAATAAAAGACCGGTTGCCCAAAATAAAGATGTTGGTCAGTTGACTAGCCTGTATTTCCCGTATTACCTACGGTTTGCTGCAAATCGTTTTACATGATTGTGACAGTGCCCAGGCGGGTGACTCATTGGCTTGCATATTACTATACCCTTCACACTTGAGAATGTGTTCCCCCAAGGGGACTAGCTACTTCGTAGCGGTGAGGGTATAACTCTTTCTAGACCGATCCCGATTAAACCGGGATACAGTAAGGCGGGTATATTTGCCTTTCTTTTCACAGGATTAACCTGCCCCTTCTTCTGCTTTTTTTAGCCTTTTAGGGAAAGAGCTGTGTCTTAGGCTTGGATTAATAATCCAGGGTTTATCAAACAAATCTTAGGGTTTTTGTATTGAAGGCGTAACTACTATTTTTTCTTCCAGTATCTCCTTCTTTAAGGGTGAAAACAGGAATACGGCAAGTGGCAATAAACCTACAATAAAAATTGTCCCCCTTAAGGAATGATCTGCCATTAACCCAACCAATGGCCCGAAAACCGCTAAAGTAATTCTGCTAAGCATCCCAATTGAAGACAAAACAGTCGCTCTTTGCTCGGAAGGGATGTGTTTATTCATATAAGTACTAATTAGGGTTGATCTGGAAACGCTTAGTCCTCCGCCTATTACCACGAACAATAAAACCGTTACTATATTCGGAAATATTGCTACGACAATAAATAATATTCCGACTAATAAGGCGCTCATTTTTAAAAATATTTGAGCTGAACCAAACAGTTTTTCTAAGAATTCAAAATTACTGGAAATAAGCATTTGCATTACCTGGTTAAGCACCAGGGAGGAGATTTATGGCATATTTACCAGGAGAAAGGTATGCTCAAATACCGTATTTTCCCACCTCCTTCCCACTTATCGTCTGCATCCCAGTTGTTGATAGAAGAACCTGTTTTGGATTTTGACCTTTATCTTGATCCCGGCGATTACATGCACCTTACTTGCTTGACTAAGGTAGGACATTTAAAATACTTTATTGGTCAACCAGGGGGGAAATGGAATAGTGTAACCCTGGCTAGATTTGATGTCAAGTCTCAGCTTTTTCGATGCCTTACCTTGAAGGTGCTTCCAAAAAGGGTACAT
>QZIP01000023.1 GCA_003599595.1 Candidatus Parcubacteria bacterium | reverse complement strand
TCAAAAACTTCAACCATTTGCTCATAATCTTTATCATTATGAGCTACCCATTCTATGTCATTAGGAGCAGTTCCTACATACAAACCTGAATTTGGAAGTCTTTCACCACGGTTATAAAACAAATCAAAAGGTAAACTATCAGAGTTTAAAAAATCTAAATTTCTATGCATCAGACCAGCAACATGAAATCCAGCTCTGCGTTTATCTAAATCCCTTTCAATTACATTTCCATCATCATCTACAATATCATATGTACCAGATGAGTTTTCTCTGGCTTTATAAATTGGTTTTCTGTATGAATCTCTCAATATCTTGGCAGCCTCTGATTGTCCCATTTCTAATAATGAATCATATAGAGCAAACCAAACATCCTCCCCCTCCTTTAAAGCTTCATACAACTCAAATGCTTCTCTGTTCTGTTTAACAATATCTTCCAATATTTTGGATTTTAGCAATCCTTTAGGCGTAAACTTGTAATTTAGATTACTCTCTGTTGGTTGACCAGACAAATAATTTATAACAGAGTCCGCTGCTTTCAAAAAACCTCTATCAACAGCTCTATTGATAGCAAATGCTGCATTCTCCCAACCAACTTTTTCCGCAAAATCTCTCATATTTGGACTTTGAGATAATGATTCAAACAATAACCCTTCATAGTGATTTCTTCTATCTAATTCATGTTGTGCTTGAGCAGGAGTAGAAAATCTACTTCCAGATTCATTTCCTTCCTCATCAATAAATACATGATATAAATCACCATCAGTATCCAACCTAGTTTCAATATTTAAGCCAGGTTCTTTATACTTAGAAACGAATCTAGTTTCAGGTTCTTTCGGAGTTTCAACAGGAGGTTTAGTAGTTGGTGGTTGAGGTTTGGGTTGAGCAGTTGGTGCTTCAAATACTGGTTTTTTAACTACAGGCTTACTGACAGCCTGTTGGGGTTGATAGTGTTCTCTTTTAGGATAAGGTTGTGGAGATGAATATGTTTGTTGAGTTGAATGTGGTGTTGGCTCAACGTCTGGCTCGATCTTTTCAGGTTCTTTGGGTGTATCTTCTAATGCCTTAATTCTATTCAACAAAGACTTCCTAGATCTACCAACACCAATTATGTTTTGAGTGGGCATATTATGCTCCAAACATCCACAAAGAAACCCAAGTACCAATACCATAACCAACTGCGGTGGCCATCGTAAGAATAATTCTACGAGATAGAGTTGGGGCTTCTACGAACCAATGTTGGGCAGCGAGACTGAAGAAGGGAGTTAAGGTAGAAAATACTACTGCCAGGAACAATTGGTGTGAAGCAAGGGAAAGGATATACAGAGCCACAATTATTTCGTATAGAAATCCCAAAAGTACGAGCAATACGAACTGCCATACTAGGAGGCTCATCAGATTTTTCATACAAAATCTCCAAAGTTATCCCTCCCCTCCCAATGATCCTAACCTATTTACACTCTTTATCCATTTCAACCATCTTGCCATTATTTTACTAACTTCTTGATCTTGTCTGTTCTTAGACAATTTAGACAATCTATTTGTATTCAACTTTTTAGCATCTTGCAAAATCTTTTCCAAACACTTTTCAGCACGCATATTAAGTAAGTGATCCTCCAATATTTATAACATTCACTGGTGTATCGCCAATAGTAGCACCACCAATATCAATTTGTTCAGCACCTGGAGCTTCAGGGAAAGGCTCACCATATACAAACACAGGAAACGTTATCACACCTGGAATAACCAATATTTGAGAATAGTCAAAAATCATTTATTCCTCTTCATCTTTAGTTTGTGTTAGTATCTCACGAATGGTTTTAGTTTTGGGTTCTTGTTCTTTAAAACATTTATCACAAGCCCACACGTAAGTTCCATCATCACTATTTACTGTTGGCTTCAACCATGAAGACTTATTTCCACAATAACCACAACAAATAGAAATCATTATTACTGTCCTGAACTTCTTTGTAATACGAATGATAAAGTAAGAGGATCGCTTGTACCACCACTAATGCCATTTGCAGAAAAATAAAGTCTTACAGTGTTTGCAAGTAAATCGCCCGATGTAAGCGTAACAACGTAAGATCCAAGACCTGTCTCTGTAAAACCACCTGATTGCAAAGCACCAAAAAGACCTCCATCTCTAGCAATCTGACCGCTAACATTTCCACTGGTAAAATTGGTGAGATGGTCGGCACTTGATTTAAGAAATATTCCAAAATTCTGTACCATTACACCACGAGTCATTCTAACTTCTGAAATTACTCCACTCGCAGGTAAATTAGATAATGGCACTGCAACTGAAGTATTCCATTGAAGTTCCCCGTTGGCCACCAAGGAATCTGTTTCAGCATACCAAGCATTTACCCTTTGCCGACATGTGATATCAAACACACCAGCAGGTAATGTGCTTGGGGCATTTCCCACATAGTGACCACAACTACCTTGCTCACTCATAGAAAGGGCATAAGCAGCTTGATTACCACTTGCGCTAGAATATGTTTCAAACTGTCCACTACTTATATTGAATATGAACCCCGAAGTTCTATTTCTAATCTGGGAATATAATACAAGACTTGAACTAGCATCTGCGGCAATTTCACCAGCCACGTTTGTTTCTCCTTTCCAACCATATTTGATATTCTGTTTCATGTTTAGAATCTAAAGTAACCATATAATGTTTCCTTAAAATAAACATTTCTTCCTTGGGTATTGAATGTTCGTACAACACATTATAATTTAAACCATTCTCTTTTGCATATTTTTTACCTGCTTCAACTTTAAGTTGCTCTAACTCAGATAGTTGTTTGCCTGGATATTTTATTTCTTCAATTGTGTTTGACAACACATTCAAGAAATCTGATAAATATGTGTGGTGAGAACCATCAAACCACTCATATGATATCGATGGGCCTCTTTTCAATAAAGATAAATTTGGATGATTCATCATTCTCATCAATTCAGATGTACTTCCATAATACAATCCTTTCCAATATCCTCTTATTGATCTTTTCTCTCCGGAAAACTTAAATCTACCTTCAGCATAAGCTCTTTTTCCAGATATAGATTTTTGAATGTTAGACTTAATTGAATGTTTTCTGCCTGTATTTTTATGGGATATTGCAGCTTTTGCCCCATCAGAATGTGTACGACCCCACATAGGATTTAAACAACCAGAAACCTTAACAGACTGATTAGGCCTGGGGCCAGTTCCCTTACCCTTTTGAGAAATCACACAGTTTCTCCATTTTATGTTCGCAACTTCTTTACCATACTTATTTACCCAAATCTCATATACTGTCTGACCATACATGGGATTCTTATTTCCATTCACATTTCTACCATAGGCGCAATGTTTAGAGCAAAATCTACCTGAGCCATAAGAACCATCATGTTCACAATTACATTTTTCACAATGTTTTATTTCACCAGCCATTTAATTCACCTTTTATCAATCTTTTATAGTAGCCAAAGTAAATTTACTTGGTTCATAAGCAACATAGGCTTTTCGTATTTCATCTATAAACTTCTTAGCTTTGTCTCCACCTTGTTTTCTAATCAAATCTAACACTCTGACTTGATCTACACCTTCTCCAGAATACTTTTTACCCCAATAAGGCGATAATGCTAACATTATCCCAATGTGCTTCCCTGCTTCTTTGGGATCTTGTTCAAATTGATCTAATGCATAAGTAGCTACTGCTAAATTCATATCATTATCAAATACATCTTTGATATCATGTAACATTGTCCAACCAGATTGGGCTCCTGAAACCTCTTCCCTATTTACCTCCATTGGAGTATATTGGGGTTCTTTCTTAGGTTTTGGCTGCTGTTGTGGTTGTTGGTTTTGAGCAGGGTCCATAGGAGCTTCTCCTGGTCCTGCGGGAGGAGCACCTTGTTGTCCAGGAGGCATTCCTTCTTGCATTTGAGGTTGTCCACCTGGAGGAGCCATATTAGTAGATTGTTCTACATTTTGCATATCTTGTGGATTAGCCGTTACCTGCATTGCTTCTTCTGGATTTGGTTGAACTGCATCAGTGTTCTCTGGATTATTTTTAGATCTATATTTAGACAAAGACTTCAATCGAAGCTTTAGAGCTTTTTTGCCTCTGCCACCACCAGAAAATGGACTACTGAATGAAATCATTTCTTTTCTCGTTTCAACCAATCTGGGACCTTTGAAAACACATCATCCCAAGAACCTCCTTCAGCAAAAACAACTTGATCATCTTTAGTAATGGCACTAAAGAAATACTGTAATCCTTCAACCTTGGCACCATTTCTAAAATTTGTTTGCTCCAAGGAAGTTGCTTGTTTCAACTTCTTACCATCTATTGATTTTTTGAATTCTGGAAGAGTCATAGCTCATTATCCAACATATATTGCTCAACTTGTTCCTGAAACTTCTCTGCACTCAAGCCATACTTACTCAAATAATCATTAACTTTTTGATTAGCATATTCAATAGTTTCTGATGGGGCTATAAAATCCATATATCCTGGATCAAACTCAACATGATCCATATACCAATTAAGAAGACCATTCATTCTTTCATCTTCAGTCCAATGATTTTCATCCAGTAGTGCAGCAGCTTCAGGACTTCCTAAATCCAACAACACATCTTTTAATGCAAAAGCAGCATCCTCATCACCATTAAGTATGGTATCTACTAAATCACGACCTTGTTTTGAATTTTGAAGTAAAGGTCTAAATACCTCGGGGTAATTTACAATTATTTCACTAGGTGAAGCAAAATGACCTGGATATCTATCTTCCACAGAAGCAGGTTTTGAATATCCATAGCCGCGTTTTCTGGTCCAATATGAATCTTCTGGTTCAGATTGTTGGGATGAAACGGGTTGTTTTAGTTCGGTTTTCTGAGTATTTTGTACAGGTGGTGATTCAAAATTTTGATTCCCAGAACTTGTAGATTCAACATCTGAATGATAGAAAACTGGTTTTAACGAATCATTAGTTTTGGGCTCAGTTTTAATGTCTTGGTGAGAATCTTGTTTTGGTGGTTGAACTTTATTTTGCTCGTTTTCTAAAGATTTCAACCGTCTGATTATTTCTTTTCTAGTTCTCATTAGGTACTCTCCAATGGCACTAATCTTGGCTTGCCTTCTTTTCCACTAAGTCTCCAAGAATCTACCATCAAAACATTTATACTATTGATAAAATGTCTTTTAGTGACATCTAAATCAAATCTAAACTCTCTTCTAGAAATATCCAACTTCAAAGTAATATCTGATCCATTGTGCATAGGAGTCAATTCCCATGGGACTTCTAATGAACTGGAATCACTAAATATTACTCTTTGCCCACTAATTGAAGTAATAGTAGACATTAATAAACTCCAAGTTTTTCATAATACTGTTTTTTCCACTTGGTGTCCAGATCAATTTTACCTTGCGCGAATAAAGCAAACACCTCAGACTTGGAAATACATTTCATTTCAATAAAAACATATTTAAATCCTTTATCAGTAATTATTTTTTCAGCTGCTTTTCTTTTCAATGGTACATCAACACACCTTGAATCTCTTTCCCATCCAAATGGTTTGATCTCATAAACTACATTTCCATCTACAAAATCGGGATAATGATATCTTAATTTTCCAGTAGAATCTATATACTCACACCTGAATCCTTTTGCCTCTGCCGAAACCATGGTGTTGGTGTAGTTTTGTTTTAAAAACAACAACTCACATGTAGATCTAAAATGTAGCCCATTATATTTACCACTTATTCCATGACCAGATCCTTTGCTTTTTAATGCTCCTTCTCTACATAATTCTTTAGTCTCTTCTAAGTGTTTTCTACCATAAAAAGGATTATTCTCACCAAAATATTTTCCTTCTCTAGATTTAGAAATCTTTTTCCTTGATTCATGAGTGTGGTTTTTACCATAAAAGTGATTATTTTCACCCATCATTCTTTTCCTAATAGCAAATCTTCGCCTTATGGATAATTCTTGACCAGAAGTAGATTTATTTCCAATATGAGACTGACTCATATTAAATCTAACTTCAGGTGTATCAAACACACCAGATTCCCAAAGATCAATACGAATTTTAGACATTGCTTCTTTAGTTTCTTCGGTGTGATTCTTGCCAAAGAATGGGTTCCTGTTTCCCAGAAATGTACAACTCTTACAAAAAGTTTGTCTTTCCTCAGCATCCCACATTTTATTTTCGTATTTATAACCAATTAAAAGTTTACAATTTTCATTGTTATCTGGATTGGGACATTTTCTACAAAACAAATAATTCTTAGCCATAATTAAAATTGCCCCAACAAACCACTTATTAATCCTGAAGTTACTTCGCCTATATTAACAAAAATTCCACCAGATACTTTCACTCCTAATCTTTGAACCATATTACCAGAAGCACCAGCAACAGCTGGTGAAGGTCCAAAACCATTTCCTGCAAAACCCGACAAATCAATTACAAGCCCGCTACCAACATAACAATTTCTTCCATTAAAACCACTAGAAAGTAAACCACTTGCAAGATTGGTAATCAAACCGTTTGTTACAATACTAACAGAAGCTCCACTTGCAGCATTAGTTATTGAAATTCCAATTGCAGGTAATCTCAACCCAGATGCCGCATTAGCAATCAATAACGAATTCCCACCAGAAATATTGATACATACTGGGCACAACCCACTAATCATTTCTCCAGCTACCCAAGTATCATCAAATCCAATTCTAGCATAAGCTACAGCAACACCAGAAGCTATACTTCCAGATGTAACAGCAGCATTAGCAATGTGTCCAGAACTGATTGATCCTGAACTAAGATGCATTCTGCCTATTTGTCCAGAACCCAAACCTCCAGATAAAATACCTCCACTAGCAACATGTAAGGTGAATATTTGACCTGAGCCAATGGCTCCACTGCCAAATCCGCCACTTGCTACATGTAGAGTTGATATTTGACCTGAGCCTATTCCACCAGAACCAATACCGCCAGATGCTATATGAAGAGTGAATATCTGGCCAGAACCTATTGCCCCGCTACCTAAACCACCACTAGCAATATGAGCAGTACCTAATTGTCCAGAACCATAAGCACCAGAAAGCAAACCGCCAGAAGCAACACTTAGAGTAAATATTTGACCTGAGCCAATTGAACCTGATAGTAAACCACCAGAAGCAATATGGAAGGTAAACACTTGACCAGAACCAAGATTACCACTTAAAACAGATGCATTTCCAAGATATCCACTGCCTATTTGACCAGAAGTAATTACAGTTGGGCGTTGAGTGTCTACTTCTATAAATCCACTATTGCCACCAACAGAACCCATTAATTGAGTAATGTCCCCAGACATTAATCCACCAGAGTTCCAAGCCCCAGAATAAGTAACTATTTGACCAGAACGACCAACAACTAATGGTTGTCCCAAATAGCCACTAAAATCGTTCATTCCAGAACTAAGTTGGAATGCTCCTATAGAATAAACATTAACCTGAATACCAGAAGCAACATTATCTGCAACAATTCCAATTGCTGGCATTCTTCCACTTACAGAAGCCATGGCAATACGAACTGCGCCAGACTGAGATATTGTTACTGCTCTTACGCCAGAAATTGGCTCTTCGGTAATTATTGTTGCAAGCAAACCACTATTATATGGAGTAACATATCCTGCTCTAGTAACTACCGTTCCACTAGCAATGCTATACGTTCCAATTAAACCAGAACTAAACAAACCACCACTAGCAACATGCATTGCTCCAATTTGACCTGATCCAATATTACCAGAACCAACCGCATTATCTCCCAATTGTCCAGAAGTTACAACACCGGAGCCTAAATCAAATGTTCCAATAGAACCTGATACTATACCTCTGGCTCCACTTTGGTTGGCTCCTCCCACTGAACCACTTCCAATATCCCCAGACTGTACACAACCACTAGCAAGGTGAATTGAACTAATTACACCTGATCCGATTGTTCCAGACAACACTGAGTTATTTGCAAGATGGGGGAATCCAACTTGACCGCTGTTAATATTCCCAGAAGTTATTCCACCAGATAAGAAAGCACCAGATATTATTAAACCAGAAGCTAAATGATTTGGACCAATTTGGCCACTTGCTATTAATCCAGATACTATGCTTCCAGAACCAATATCTAACGTACTAATTGATCCAGAAGCAATATGGTAAGTTCCGCCAGCATTTCTACCTTGTACAGCACCTGAAGCTATTTGCCCAGAATTTACTGCGCCGGAACCTAATTGGAATTGTTGAACACTACCAGAAACTGGTAGAGCTACACCACTTGCTAAATTGTTTAATACAACAACACCACTGTTCAATACACCACTGCCAAAACCACCACTAGCAATATGAAATACAGTTAATACACCACTAGCAATAGAACCACTTGTAACAGCAGCATTAGCAATATGTCCAGAATTAACTGAACCTGAAGACAAATGATGTCTTCCTATCTGACCAGAACCAATACCTCCAGAAAGTATTCCACCACTTGCTATATGTAAAGTGAATAATTGACCAGATGCTATATTACCAGAAGTAACAGAACCATCTGATAAATTTCCAGAACGAACACTTCCAGAACTATGATGCGCCCAACTAACTGAGCCTGAAGATAAATTACCACTATTTATGGTGTTATTGCCTACTAACCCTGAGGTAACAGAACCACTAGCAAGACCAATTAAACCACTGGCAAGGTGTGTTGATCCAATTTGTCCAGAACCAATTCCTCCTGAGCCTATTCCACCAGAAGCAATATGAAGAGTGAATACTTGACCACTTGCTATTTGGCCGCTTTGGATTGCACCACTACCAACCCTTCCTGCTCCTACCGCACCAGAAGCTATATGATTAAGTCCTATTTGTCCAGAACCAAACGCTCCAGACAATAATCCACCACTTGCTATGTGTAAGGTAAATATCTGACCAGATGCTATATTACCACTAACAACTACATTATTACCAATTTGACCACTAAGAACAGCACCGCTAGAAAGATGGAACGTAAGAATCTGACCAGAAGCTATATTCCCTGATTGAACAGCTCCAGAGCCAAGGTGTACCCAAGCAAGTTGTCCAGATGCAACGTTACCACTGGTAACAGCATTATTACCAATATTACCAGACTGGACTTGACCAGAAGTTAGTGAAAGTGAACTAAGAATAGTATTCTCCCAACTTGTTGGACCTAACATTCATTACTACCAACTCTTCATACATTTATTTTTACTAAACAAACATTACCAAAAAATCACTCACACGAATATCTCATTTATAGTATATCCTCGATCAACATGAACGATATTAAGGCATGTCCTCCACGATCAGATACGAACCAATCAAAGCTGAAGTAGTTCCAGAAGCGGTGTTTCTAGCTAGTTGGATAGTCAGAGTTCCACCAGCATTCACCGTAATAGTACCAGTAATATCTAACCAACCGGTGTTTGAAATAGCCCCGGCATAGACATCCTCAGTGCCCAGGGCCGTTCTCATGGCCGTGTTGTAGTAGGCTTGAGCGTCTCCGGTTGGCCACGCTAGATTGCTTGACCAGCGGATAGCCGTCGCTGTACAAGTGCCGCCAACCGAATATTTGACGGCCCCGGCTCCAAAACTAGTCCACACCCTAGCGATGAACGTGTAGGTTCGTCCGGCAATAACGGTGACCGACAATCCGGTAATGTCGGCCAATGTTTCACTGGTCGAATCGAACTGGGTGGAAACCCTGGCTCGACCAGCAGTGTTCTGAAGCCAACAATTAGTTGTGCCATCAGAACTTCTAATTACTTTTGAAGCATCAGGGTTTACTATATTAAGATAAGTACCATCATGTGTTAGCTGGCCCTCATCCGTCCCCGCCGAGCCTCCCGGCTGGCGGACGATGACCTTGCCGTCGGCACCGGAACCGGCACCTTCGCCAGGAAGAAGTATCACCGGGCCGCCAGCGCTATTGCCTCCTACACCGTCTCCGGCCATTATCCATAAATCCCCTCCTACCTGATTAGCCGTTGTGGTAGACCAAAACAGCCATAAAGCGGCTCCGGAACCTGGATACGACTGAAGGCTCAAAGTCTGCTGGTTACTGCCGCCGTCTACGGAAAGGACTTGGTCAAAATAAGCCGACGCGTCGTCAGAAATCCTAAGTGTGGTGTAAGAAAATGCCCCATCAACCTGAAAGTTGTGGTACCCAGGAACAGCCGGAGAACCCACCCCAAGGCCGCACTTGAGATTTATCGACCCACCCTGACTGTTGCCAGAAGTAAGCCGTTTGGCATCCCCAGCAACGATAGTCACAGAACCGCCAGACGCTGCTCCTGCGTTGCTCGACCCAGCCACAGCATCTGACGCGGTGATCGCCCAGCCCACGCCCGCCTGGGTATCGGTGGTCTGCGTCGGAGCCGTGGCCGTGAGCACGCCGGCAACACCTGCTAATGTAATACCGTTAGCAGCAACAAATGCTGCCAAGTTGGTCATCGTAAATTTATACGATACCCCATCTTGGATTATACAACCAACATCAGCTGCTGCTATTGCAGCAGGTACCGAATCAAGAGCAGACCATTTAATGGCCATATTTTATCTCATTCATCAGGAAATAGATGAGGACAAAACTTTTCAACTAAATCAAAATCTTGTAATTTCAAACCATTACTTTTATCTAATGACTCAAAATGATCCTTGATAACTTTCTCCACCGAAGAACCAATAGAAAATTCCTTAATTCTATGTTGACATTTTTCAACATCCAAATTATTTGAAGCACAAGTATAACAAGCACCCCATCTAAAACTTCCATTTTCTATCTTAATTCCCCAATCAACTTCTTCCTCATCTGTAAATTCCATATCTTCCCTAAATTTTCGTATTGCTTTCAAATTTAACCCATTATAAGACTTACCAGCCAATATATTGGCCAAAAGAATACGTTCTACCATTGACAAATTTACAATCATTTCAACTCTCCTCTAAAAAAATTAAATTACTCAGTAAGCATTGTTTGACCATCTTCAGTAAGCATGACTTGATCGTCTTCAGCAAGCATTGCTGTGGCAGGAATTTTTTCACCTGTATAATATGTATTTCCCATCAAAGCATTACCTAAACCAACTGCCATAGATTGAAAATAACTTAATATTCTGAGCATTAGAAATATTCCCAATCAACTCTAGCACCAGAAGAAGCAGCAGGAACACCAACACGTATGGTTTCAATTCCACTCACTAATCTAGCTTTTGAAACAAAATATGGTTGTCCAGGATATATTTCTACTCCATCTGCCAGTCCGCCACTACTTAAACCACCACCGCTTTTAATTGTTACGGCACCAGTAGCAGATATTGGGCTGGGTAATCCAACATAAATTGGTCCAGGACCACTAGCGTTATATTGTAATTGCACACCACCTAACGGCCATGGTGTACCTGAAAATATATTACCACTTATTAACCCAACACCGCCGCTTTGACTAATTAAAATTGCTGAAGGCATAATTTATCTCTTATCTATTTCAGTAGACAATCTACCTGTAGTTCTTTCTAATTGTTTGTATTTACTCATAAACTCCTTTTTCAATTTAGCAATTTCGCTTTTCATCTTTTTATTTTCATTGGTTCCATAATAATGTTTCAATCTTTTTTGTTCTGCTGTCCTATTTGTTTCTGCTACATAATTTAACCATTTTTGGTAATATGGATTCATTAATGTACTCCGTTAGAACTAATTTTGGCTAATTTCTTGTAACGAGCCCTAAGTTTCTTTTTAATATCAACCACTTCAGTATCGAATCTCTTACGCGGCCCTAATGCACCAAGTCCGAGCTTACCAGCTAATGGTCTTGATTCAGTAACTTCAGTTGGTTCTTCATCAAGATCAGGAGGTAATGGCATTCCACCTAGAGCATCAACTTCTCCGCCTTGAGCAGCCATTTCTTCTGGATTACCACCTTCCATACCTGGCATTCCACCACCCATCATAGCTTCTAATCCACCCATTCCTCCACCACCTGGTGGCATTCCTTCCATACCTGGAGGCGCAGGTGGCTCACCAACTCTTTCTTTACCCCACTCTTCATCAGTCATTGGCCAATCTAATGCCTTACGAAGCTCATTAATTGTCATTGCCCTATTGCCAGCCAGTTGAGAAAGCTTGCCTGAAAGTACTTCATGGTCATCAATTCGTTGAGCTTTTATTTCAACAATTAAATCATCACCATAAAACGGAGCAAGATGACGAGTAAATTTAGAAGCAATTCTATTACATTTAGGACCAATAGTAATAAGATGTAATTGTTTTAATGTTGCAAACAAAGTGGAATAACTAGAATCTTCGATCATACCAGCAGCTGGTTTAGTAATGCCAAAACCTGCGCCCAGTACGAATGAAACCAATTGATCCCATCCACTCTGGTAATCCATATCAATGGGTTTATTTCCCCAGGGTTGTAACTCAGCACCTGGCGTTGCGACATAAAATTGTCCTGCATTTTCTGGACCTTGGAATGTATTTTCCATTTCTGCTCTAATACGAGCTATTTCTTCTTCTGGTAATGGTTGGGCATTATCTTTTGAAAATTGAAGAACTGCAGAAGGACTAATACCTCTCTTCATATTATACCAACGGCTTCTATCCATCTGCTCGATCTCATCAAGATGAAGCCTCATAGCTGTTTGAGGAGAATATCCATCATATGGTAATATTGGATGCGGATATTTAATTCTTAGCATCCACTGTGCTGGAATTGGAGCACCAACAGCTGATGCAGGTGTAGGATAAGAAGAGAATGGTCCATATGGATATACTGGTTGGATTCTATAATATCCATCAGGATAATCTGGATTGATAGCTGGTTGAGGAATAGCTATAGAAGTTGGAATTGAATACAATTCCATTGGCATTCCCATAACGTTAGGAACCATCCAAGTTAATGACATTCCAGTTAAATCCATTTGTAAATTTATCTTATATAACATCTCACCAAACGTATCATCATGATTGGGTTTTTCCAACAACTTAATTAAATCCCAACCAGGCTCTCCTCTTTTAACGGGTCTTTTACCATCTTGATGATTATCATCTTTAACATACACTTGAAATTCAGATTGTGCCATCTGCTCGCCAATTCTATGAATGGCAGCATATGTAATACCAACGAAGTGTTGTGATTGCTCCCAGCGGTTGTCGCTCCAACCTCCGGGAGCTTGCGATCTCATTGCCTCCACTAATCTACGAACACTGGCATCCGTGGATAATGAAGATCTACCCCAAGATCCACCAGGTATTACTTTAGGAGTTTCTCTATTTGGTTCTTCTTTGTTATGAAATGCTTCACGCCAACGGGATCTGCCTAACTCAACTTCTGAACGAAGCGTACGTGGGTTTTGACCAACCCCAAGATACCTTTGAGTTGTTATTCCTGACTTCATTAGATTTGCAAGTCTACCCAACTAACTCACCTTAATCCTCCTCCTCCAATAATCAATTAGGCATATAAAACTTTGCTAAGACGGTAACAGCAAAGAATACAAATTTGAATATATATTTTCCCTTGCACCAATTATACACGATAATATACTTTAACCCAACGTTAAATCTCTTCTTCTGGATCAGAAGAATCTTCCATTTCTTCCCAATTCCTATTCTTCCTTATTATTGACCCAACATCTATTTCCTCATCTCCGCAACATATGTTACAGTAAGGTCTTCCGTGTATTCTACCTACAACTATTCTATGATTTGCTTTTTCTATCAAATCTAAAGAATCGTACCAATCCTGCATTGATTCACCCAATACTTCTTGGTCGCACTCAGCACAATTAACCCATCTAATTTCAAGCTTTTTCATTGGGGACACCAGACATTTGAATTACTTTTTTAGTTGTCTGAGATAACATCACTTCGGGGGGTTGATTCTTTAACCATTCATCATATTGTTTCTTCCATTTACCTCTAAGGGATATTACTCCAGATCTACATAACGGAAAAACGACTCTTGTTTTGCTAAGAGTTGGCATTTCAACCAATTTTATAATCATTGATTGATCCTTACACCAGTTTACAGCACAAACAAGCTTTTCCTTAATCGTCTTCCACTTTTTCTTTACTTTAACACCTGTCTCTTTTATTTCGTAAATTACATTGGGAACTTTGTCTTTAGATTTAAAGTCCGGAAGATATGTTGTGTCACCATAAGGTATAGGCATGCGTTCTATCCCAACATCAGCTCTTACTAAATTTTTGCGATCTTCATAGTTTAATATGAAATTCAATTCACAACTGCTGTAAAAAGGAAGCTCACTAGAAATATGTACTCCACATATACCTCCATTTGTCCCAAAACCAAATCTTCCATCCACAATACATTTTTTCTTTAATACAGACATTCTATTCCTTGTTTCCTCATTATGTGTTTTGCCATAAAATGGATTGTTTTCTCCTTTAGTATTACCATTTCTTTTTTGTGTACAACTTGTACACAAAATTCCCATCTCTTCAGCCACCCACATATTATTTTCAGATATGTAACTCAATAATAACAAACAGTTTGGATTGCCATTTACGTTTGGACATTTTCTCAAATACAATTTATTTAAAACATTTTTACTTTGAATAACCTTGTCATTTTTAAACATTTTACAACTAGAACATTTTCTCTTATTTTGATCAGCATAGATCATCCCTTTCTCCGAAATATGTCCTATCCGATTCTTACAGTTAAAATTATTATCTGGATTGGGACAATTTCTGAAGAAATTTTTACTTTTATTCATAATTTATGTTTGAGCAGTATTACCAGACGTTGTGATTATTTTCTTGGTGGTGGCAGACAACTGAATCTCGGGCGGTTTTCCAGCAGTACGTTTCTTATCCATAGCAGGATACTCCCATGGAGTAAAGTAACTCAATAATAATCTAACGCCAGGAGTTCGTACCGCATCTTTATCTTTTAATGCTGTTTCTAAATCATACACTGTATATTCACTAACAATATTATTGAAAGAAAACATCAATGGTGTGTTTGCTTCAATAATAGAAACATCATTAGCAATAGCAAGATGTAAATGATTAGGAATGACAGGATCTGTTTTCAAACTAAGAACAAATCTATTTGGTGGTTTTAACAAAGTTGCT
This sequence comes from Candidatus Parcubacteria bacterium, assembly GCA_003599595.1. Taxonomy (GTDB): domain Bacteria; phylum Patescibacteriota; class Microgenomatia; order Levybacterales; family GWA1-39-11; genus SURF-62. The sequence continues at coordinate 18,456 of QZIP01000023.1, read as the reverse complement.
TGCAATAACTTTTGACAATCGGGTGTTATTACCTTGGCATCACTGTCAGTTATCCACCAAGAATGATTTGCTGCTGTTTGACTATCTTTATATGAATTATCTAGAAAGAATACAGTCACTCTAGATCTTCGCCATAACCAACACCCAACACACATAAATGAATTAGCAGGACATCTGGCTAGATTTTTATTTTTCAAAAATGGAATTGGAGGAGGATCGTCATGTCTCCAAGTCATATCACATGCTGCAGAACACCAATGACAATTTTGAATCCCATTATTAACACTGCCTTGAGATTTAGCAAACAAATCAGACGCTAACATAGACTCAGACATATTCCACCTCAAATTACCATGTATCTAGTAGATTTACACAATTGATATATATGCTTATTTGATGGTTCTTCCTCACAAATGAAATCTGGATTATTCACCAAATATACAGCTTTACCTTTTACAAATCCCAATCCATCTGAGATTCCTAATGCCATACTTAATGCTCTTCTATCCCCATTTCCATTATCTTGAATAATATAAGTTATGGGAGGTACATCTCTTTTCTTCAAAATAAAACCCCACATTTTCCTAGCTTGTTCACGACTCATCATTAATTCTTCAGCAGTTTGTCCCCAAGGTTCTATTTCTTTACTCCAATCTGTACACTCATTGGAATTTGGATCTATATCAGCAAATGATAGTTCTATTCTGCCTAACATTCTTTCACATCTATGTGGGGGAACTGTATGAGTTGTGTTAGGATCAACTATTGATATAAGAACACACTCTTGATCTAAATGTAAAAATTCCAATTCTTCTTTACTACAAACAGCTATTCTAATTTGTTTTTTTGGAATCTTAGCGCCAAGGTTCAAACCGCCTGTCTTTAATCCATATACCCTAACTGTTGGGGTCAAACCAACTCCAATGGCTAACTTATTAAACGCCATACAAACAGCATCTACTATGTCATCATGTTTACCATTTGGAAACGCTAAAAATTCATTCAACAAATCAGTATTCCATGGTCCTCTTTTCATATATACATTCATAGCAAACCCCTGCGCGGCAAATGGATTAGCTCTAACTTCTTTAGGACCAGATACTTTATCAACATATACAGGAAAACCAGCAAGGAGTTGAATAGAACTTTGAGCACTATCTTTACCGCCAGAACCTGGTTCTTGCTCAACCCATATTACTACTTTGTTTTTATACCTAGTAGCATCTTGTTCCGCAGTGGTGCGCATTATTTTATCGCGCTCACCAGCAAGCCACCTTCCTCGAACGATATCCTCTACATAAAACTTTCCTTCATGCATAGCAACTAGTGCACCAACAGTATAGTCACCTTCACCTTTAGTACCAGCTTTATCCCAAGCTCTTACTCTTTTAGCTTCATAAGGTACAGATTCTGTTAATTGAAACCAATTTCTATGAAATTGATTACCTTCAGTAGCTCTGGGGACACCTTGATATAATGCAGCAAAACCACTAGGACCTACAGCATTACGAAGTGATTCTAACGCTTCTAAACTATACCGTCTTGGACAAAGAGGATCACCAGGAGATCTACCTAATGGATCTACATTACCTCTTGAAAGACCTAAAAATTCATCATTTTCATCTCGCTCATTTTGAGTTTCGGCAATGGCTGGAAGCCGCAAAACTTCCCACTTACCAGGCTGTTCTTTTATCAATCTACCAGCTAAATCATCTTCATGCCATCTTGTTTGAATCACAATAATGGCTCCAGCTTCCCACACACGAGTAAGAAATGTAGTTCTATACCAATCCCAGCATGCATCTCGAATAGTTTGAGATTGTGCTTCTTGCCAATCTTTCAAAGGGTCATCAATAATACCCAACATACAACCTTTTCCAGTAATTGGACCAGAAACACCAGCTGCTACTAAATAACCTCTTCCTTGATTAATTTGCCACTCAGATATACTTCTACTGTCTTTTCTGGTACTAGCGCCTTGAAATAAAAGATTATATTCTCTTGATTCTACAACTTGTCTAGCTTGTCTAGATTTAGATTCAGCTAAACTAGCACCATAAGAACATAAAATTATAGGATCATCTGGTCTTTTACCAAGCCAAAACGCCGGCATTCTAACTGATGCGAGCTCTGATTTTCCGTGTTGTGGGGGGATCGAAATCATCAAACGTTTTATACGACCGTTGATGACATCATCTAGTTTACTGGCAATTAATTCGTGAGCTGGTTCCGCTATATAAGTGGGAAACGTATAGCGGGTAAAATCAATAAGATTTGTACGTGCTTTTTGTCTTCTAAGAAGTTCTTGCGCTGCTGCCTGACGTAAATCGTTTTCTTTTGGATTTAAACTGTTATCTTCTGCCATTTTCTATAAACTGGAATATTCAACTCCTCCAGTCGCCTTTCAAAAATCAAATTATTCAACAAATACATTATAAACCTCCTCCTTTAAAAAATATAATGGGTGAGAGAATTCTCTCACCCAAACATTAATTATTGTTATTACCATCGCCCATTATCATTCTCATCAATTCATCTTGAGTGAATTCTCTCATGTCTCCATCACCCTCGTTCAATATCATTTCCATAGATTGAACAGGTTTACCAAGAGAACGGTCTAATAATATTTGGGCAGCCTTGACATCGCCTCTTTTAGCTTTCCAAATAAGTTTCCTTACTATTTTAGATAATTCTTCAGGTGTAACTTCTTCATAAATACAATTCTGAAGAGCTCTTACTGCCTTATGATGCGGTCTCTTATGGCCTGCGGCTGCTTTATTTCCTGGGCCAAACAAATGACTCTTTTTCTTCTCAGGATTAGGATTTTCTTCGTTCATTCTTCATTTTCTCTGTAAAAATCACATTTGGGACATTGTGACTTATTTAATTTTTCTCCACAACTACAATATGTACCAAGAATTCTTTCAATTAAACCAAAACGCTCTTTGATTTCCATCTTTTTGATTGTTTCCATTATGGTACTATATAGAAGCTTCAAAGCTTTAGGATCAAAAGGCATAATATTTTCACCATTCTTTAATCCTCCTAACACAAGGATAATATGAATTGAACCAGGAGAAAAGCATATTTTTATTAATTAGGCCAATTATTTCTATTATTTAGATAATAAACACACCTATCTTGTAGTTTTCTGACTGTTTTTATCAATTTGGTTGGATCTACTCCATCAGATAGACAACTTTCTAACCAAAGTCTCCCAGCTAATCTATATTCAGGCCATCTATCTTCCTTACCACATAGTTTTTTGCTCATCAATAAGACGTTCCATTAAACTTTCTGATCTAGCAAGTTGTAAGTAATGATTTACTACATCGTGCCTATTCAAGCATGAACAAAGTTCTCCTAAACCTTCTTCCGGTATACTATCAATATATGGTGGTAGTCCATTAACCATACTGCTTACTAAAGCAGTATTTTGTCTATTTATAAGTCTTTTAAGTCTTACATAAGCTTCCAATGACTTTGTTTCCTTGATAACTAACGTCATTTGTGGAATAGCAATAACACCCATTTTTTCAAGTTCATTATGAGCTTGGTGACGAGCACTAAACGCATAAGAATCCAAAAATAAAGATAACAATAAGACAGTTAACCCACAAGATTCCATATTAGTACTCCGTTGTACTTTCTTCTATGTCCCAATCTTTAGTAATTATATCGGTCAATCTTGTAGTGCGTTCAAGATCCCATGGAACTGAGTCTTGGCATCCAGTACAAATTCCTCTAGAACATGCAGTTATGATCCCACAATTATTACAATAGGGAAAATCAGGCGACCATAACTTGTTGTATTTCAACTTGGTGTTATCTGTAATAAAACTAAAACTCATTAAATCCAACCCCAACCTTTCATAACATTAACAAGAGCTTCTTCTTGCTCTTTCAAATTCATTTTACTATTGTCAATTACAGCATCAAAATTTCGCCAATCAAACTTATCTGGGTCCAAAGACCATTCACTTTCATGATTAGCAGGTTCATCCTGTTTCCTTGTTAGTCTTATACATTTGCCTCCTAATTCCTTCACTGCAAATAATTCATTTGGAAATCTCATATCAATTATAACGGCAAACTTAGGCTTTTCCCTTCTTAATCTTGCTTTTCCCGCATTTACCCAAGCATCACAATACATTGTTCTAACAATACCAGTTCCAAACTGTTGAAGTAACTCTCTGACAGTCAAATATTGATCACCCCTTAATTCTACTTCTTTTTCTGTTTCACCTCTATGAATAGCTTCTGTAACTAATACATACCAATGGGGAAGATCTTTCCATTTCACACAAGTCAGATTATTCTTATCTTCTTCAGTTCCCCACAACCATTCATCTGGTACGACAAACAAATCCCCAATCATTCTTTTCAAAGAATCAGCCCATCCATACTTCTTAGCTCCATAATCAGCTATTAGAAAATTACCTAAAGTATCTTTACCGCTTTGTTTTCTGCCACTAATTGCAATCAGTTTCATTTCTGCTCCTCCAGAAATAATTCTTTATTCATACAAACTAACTTAACACCAGCTTTTTCAAATAACCATCTAGAAGAATAACTATAATCACCTTTATGAGCACCAGTATTATCATCTAAACAATACACTCTTTTAATACCAGCATTAATAATGGCTCCAGTACAATCTGAACAAGGAACACCACACCAACAAAACATCCAACATCCATAAGTGTCTTCAGTTGCATTGTATATAGCATTTCGCTCAGCGTGTTGGCAAGAACATAACTCAACCCTTTGTCCAGTTTTAGCGTCTATCAATCTTCTAGGGCAGCTTCCACAACCTGCAGCGCTCTTTGCAAAACTGCAACTGGCTAATATATCCAAATACTCATTACCACCTTCATCATTTTCTGGAACTGTAACAACTAAATTTACTTTCTTAGCAGCTGTACATTTTTCTTCATAAGTTAATTGCGGCCAAAACACTTCTCTCAAATACTCTTCTGTGTCACAATGAGGGGTTTTCTTAGGAGGTCCATTATAACCACTACTAACACCCCTGGAAGTTCCATCATCATACACTTTAATAATTACAGCACCAAGCTGTCTACTATAACAGATTTTGTTATCATCTGCTACAGCTTTAGCTTTCCTCATATACTTATGGATAAACTTTTCGGACAACTCAACCATTTCTCCCCCTCAACTACAAAGTTCTTTCAATCTTTCATCCACATACTTAACTCTATCTGAAATCAATTCATAATGTTTATTCCCTCTATTTGGAACTAGCACAATTTGCCCACCAGTTTCTTGAAATTTACTACAATTCAATTCGTAATCATCCACCAATACGGCACCTGGATGCCCTAACATATGTTTCTTAGGACCAATGAAAGTTTGTCTGTATAACTTTGGAAAATTATGCTTCATCCAATGAGCTTTTCCAGCATACGATAATGGATTCTTAGGAGGAGTTGTAACCACAATTATTTGATCACCAAAATACTTTTGACAAACTTTAACGATATCATCTGCATCATCATATTTAGGTAACGTCTCCCAAAAATCAGGAACCGCATCTATACACTTCCAAAAATCATCATCACTCATAAACGGTTCATTCATACTCCATTTTCCAGGAGGCACCTTAGTATATAACTCTTCCTTAGTTATACCCATTGCTTTCATTGCAGAAGCTTCAAAATTAGCAAGCACACCATCCACATCTAAAAGACATATTCTTATTGTGTTCATATTTTTAACAATCCCCTCAACGCCTTCTCACCATTTAACATGAATTCATTCTCCCACAACACAACTATTTTAAATCCATTATCCAAAGCTGTTTTTGTTTTAATTGAATCTCTTTCCCAAACTTCATCCACTAATACAGAATCTTGATTCATAAATTTGATTAAAGTTCCAGACTTGTATTTATTTGGGTTTGCATGCCAATAATCACCATTAAATTCCAATATTAGATTTAAAGATGGAATGTAAAAGTCGTAAAAGTATGTAAATCCTCTAATTTGAAACTGGGGAACAGGAGCTAGTCCCCAACTATTTAATAGTTCTCCTACTTCTAATTCTGCTTTTGAAGAATGACTAGATCTGAATTTAACAATTCCATCCTTATATTGTTGAATTTTTAATTCAGACATATTTCTTTTGTATTTATCTGTATGAGATTTTCCTCTCATTCCATTTGTTGGTCCTAACATTCTTTCAGAATGTTCCTTGCGTTCTTTTTCTCCCCAAGGCTGGCCCCTTATTTTCATAGACTTTTTCCATCTATTATACACATCCTCCCTACTCAACGTTTTATTTTGGTAATTAGGATTATCCTTTCCAACCCATTTATTCCTACGTTTAGCAGAAACACTAAGACGTTCTCTATGTTTTTGGGATAGCTTTTTACCTTTTTTCAAACTTCCTGAATATTTAGAGCTGCATTTGAGACCGCAAAATCTACGTTTAGGATTGTGACAATTAAATAATACAGAGCAAAACTCACATACTTTAATTATTATTGGCATTTACCAAACTTTACCCATAACTATTCTAAGATTTTCCACATGAAACCCGCCTTCATCATCCGTGATAACAAAAGCAAAACCATGGTTCCAAGGATTTAAAGGTCTATACTCTGGATGCAAATCACATAAACATCCAGTAGACCAAGCAGAAATAACATGTTGCTCTAAACTCTTCTCACTATGTTGAGAAGTTTGATGAAAATGCCCACCCAACACATGGGCTTTGGCTTTTAAAAACATTCCACGAGCAGGATTTACTGGATTAGAAATGTTGAATACATACTCATGACCATGAATAATATTCAATTTACCAAGTCTGATTGGGCGTTTTTGACTTACTAATTCGATATTATACTTGTCTAAATCATAAACGTTTTTCCAATCAAACTGAGGAATGCCAAGCAAATCAATTGCCTTCATTCTCATATAAGCATCAAAACGCTCTTCGTGATTACCATGCTTATATATGATTCTAGCTTTTGGAAACCTTTTGCGAAGGCCAGATAAGAAATAAATAGTTGATTTAACTTCTTCGGGAAATCTTCTAAACGCAGGATTCTTTTCCCAACGGGATAAAGCATAATGGTCAACCATATCACCATTAAGAATAATTATGGAAGGATCTTCTTTAGCTCCATAATCTAAAGCAAGACTCAATGCTTCTTCATCATGAAATGGTATATGAGCATCAGCTAAAATCAATGTTTTGTTAGGGCCAGATATTTGTAATGTATTCCAATCATTAAGCTGGACTAAAGCTTCTGGAATAACATCTGACCATCCAGATTTTCTTGGTTCTCTTACAAACTTCTTGTCTTTCAAATTAGATAAATTCTCTCTGCCACATACTCCCAAATAATACTGGAACATTTTTCTGCAAGCTTCTTGTGTAGACCAATAACCAGGATTCTCCCTATATGCTTTTTTAGCCAATGTTAAAGCAGGAGCATCTGGAAATTGTTCAAGTAACTCACAAACCAATTCAGCAGGTAAACTCTTCTTTTTCACACAACCACCTATTTTTAAAATCAAATAAACAACAAGCTGCCTTGCACATATTTCCTCCCCCATTAAGACATATTCTTAATCTTCTCTTCTGCTAATTGCCTTTGCAATCTTTCTATTGTTGCTTCATGTTTCAATATTATTGCTCTAAGATTTGAAATCGTAAAATGTAATTGCTCATTCCCAGAATTTTCTTCTGATAAACTTCTTCTTTCAACTTTTGGCATTGATTGATCGCGCCAACCATGTTCAACTGACATATTTATCCACCTGAGTAAAAAAGATCATCATCTTCAAAATAAGGCCACTCTAATATTATTATCTTCTCCACAACATCAGTTAAAACATCTATATAGTGATAATATAGCTTGGAATCTGATTTTTCAAATAATTTATTAAATGACTCCATAGATTGAAGAGACTTCATAGCTGCCTCAACAATTTTAGAAGCTATCCTACGTTCTTCACTATGTTTATTCACATAATCTTTGTCTTTTTAATTGTCTTGCTTTAACAGCTTGACAAGTCTCATCAAATGCTGACGCATTTGCATGTAGTTGTATTAAATAAGATGTCAACTCAATTAATCCACCAATTCCTGTAAGAGATATTTGAGGTTTCTTATTTATATGTTTAGCCAAATGACTTCTTAATCCTTGAACTAAATCAATCCATGCTTGTTGCTCACTAGAGCAACAGGGGTTATCATTATCATGCATTTTATTACCCAAGATTTCTACTTTTATTTGATGTCCAAGGAGTTTCACTAATTAATACAGGGACTGCTTCTCCTTCTTTACCTAAATCCAATCTTCTATCTATATACCAATTAGCTTCCCACTCTTCTTGAAATTCTCTGGTGTTTAATTTACGCCACTTAGCACGATATGAGTCTCTAATCCAAACTTGGTACATAGGGACAATCTCACATGGTATTTAGAGGAACCTTTTTAAATTTTCTCCTCCCCTTCCTACCAAAACAAATGTCCTATAAATATACCTCCTAAAACTAATAAATCGGTGCGCCACCATTTAATATCTGGAAAACATGTACAAACCAATCTACAACAAATCCAACCAGCAAGCCAAAGTCCTACTGGTGAACGATGAATAAAAAAATATCTCACCATATGAGATGTTGTCCATTCTTGTCCTAAATTAATCTCAGCATATATGGACCATCCATAACCCAATATCATCATTGACATTAAGGCAGCCAAAGCCCATCTCATAATTTTCACCAAATTTATTCATCATCATCAATTTTAGATCCATCTGGTCTATATCCATTTTTCCAAGATTCCCCATATCCAGAACCGTCATCCATACTATTTAAAAATTCTTGCACCTCAATCTCTAACTGCTTTATAGTCTGTTTAATTTGACTAAGTGCAGCTATACTAAGATGATCGTTCTCTGCCAGAAACCATATTGTAGTAGAATGGTTCGAAACAGTTACGACTAATTTATTAAACTTGATTGAAAATTCAGAAAGGTATTTGCAGAAATATTCAATATCTGCTTTGCGACGACGGTTTTGTATTGTAAGTACAATGTTCCAACAGCACAACAACAATCCAACAATAATAACACAAACTACAAATACATCACCCATACTAACCTCCAAAAGGAGGATCTCCGTTGGGATGTTTAATTCCAACGGAGATTAAAGTGATTACCGAACAAAAACGTTATTTACAACTACACGACCACGAAACCCACGAACAACCACACGGTCTCTGAAAAATCCACGATTTTGCACAACTACAACATTGTTAACTCTGACAAAAGGATTAAACCCTCTGACAAACACTCTGTTATTAGGAGTGAAAAAAGTAGTTGTTCCAAAATTAGTAGAAACCACAGTCACAGGAGTAAATGAATCAGTTACGAAAAACACATTACTTGCCTGAGCCTTTGGTGCTGCAATAAACAGAGCTGCAGCTGCGATCAAACCATACACAAACTTTCTCATACTTGACCTTTCTGAGAATTACAAAAACGCTATCTCAACACCCAACTCTTTAGCCAGATCCTTCACCTTTTTACGCTTCTCTTCCAGTTCACAATCAGGCTCATTATTCTTCTTATCATATTCCTTTGCGCGTTCTAATAACTTCCTAAATTCCTCAATCTCTTCCTGAGTGATCATTGGCTGCGGTGGATAAACGTAAGGGGGCCATGGAATGGACTTCTTTTCTTGAAACTTTTCATAGTAGTGATCCATTACCATAGAATACACACACATTTAATTTCCACCAATAAATTGTCTAACTTGTTCACCAGTTAAAGCAGGAAGTCCTTTTGGCATTCTATTCTTTTCATTCTTATCCACTAATCTTGGTAGAACTTTTTCAATTATTTCTTGTGGTTCCATAGTTGGAATCCTAGAAACATCAAATCCACCTTCCAACTTATTTCCACTATGACAAGCAACACATGTTGCTGGTCCACTTAATTTCAAGAAACTCTGAACAACATCACTAGACGCATTAACAGTATTTGGAACAGTTACAGTTCCATTAACTTTTGTTTCAACTCTAGTTTCTGGACTTCCCTTGATACTTTCGATAACATCCCTTCCAACCTTACCTTTAGCAAGTATCTCAGCAATCCTAGCAGCGTTTCCACCAGCCTGCTGGATTAAAGCGTTAAACTCGCTATTAGCTTGTCCTGCAAGCTGCTGCGCGTTCTTAGTAAGGAACCCAGACTGTTGATATAAAGCGTTTAAATCAGTATGTCCGTAAGCATCAGCAACCTGTGAATAGCTATATCCATAAATAGTATTTCCATTTATACCAGCATGAGATAATTGTAAATTACCATATCCAGTAGGAGCTACTGGGTTACGACCATAAGCCTCATATCTAAAATTACCATGAAGACCCAAAGCATTAACAGCTTCCAAGAAATGATTCTGTTCTTGGGCATAATAACGCAACTTGCCTTCGGCCTTGTCACGAGCCGCAGCAATAGCTAACAACTTAATGCGCCATTCAGGATCAGAAGCAGCTGGCAGCTTTACTGGAGTATATTCATAATAGTATTCCCAAGTGTATGTCCAATAACCATTTACATAGCAACCACCCTTATAACAAGCATTAACCCAAACCCATTTCTTATACCAAACAATATCACGAGTATGAGTCACACCATTTTTGACATAAAAGCCATCAGCATGCACATATCCATCACTATTAACTACTTCAGCTGATTGAGCTGAAGGAATACTAACCAAAATAGCAATTAACACTACAAAAACTAAAAGGAACCAACGCATATATACCTCTAGATAAGGATCATAAAAATTCAAAACCACGATTTTCACGTTTGCGAATCCATCCAAATTTCTCCATCTCCCCCTCATCTAGACAAGAAACATCATTACCCTCTATCATAATAACAAAATGTATATCTTTAAATCCCCAGTCATCTAAATGATTTCTAAGCTTTTCATACAAACCTTCAACACGATCTTTAAACTTAAAAACCAAAAGATCTCCTGACTTCGGGGAAAGTTTTTTAATGTCCTCCACTTTTAGCTTTTCATCATCGCTAGACGATATACTTATATTACCCAACCCATAATTCCCAAACATCATAGTACTTGACAAATGAACAAATACATTTCCAATAGAATAACCAACTTCATTACATTCAACACAATCATTAATCATTTCTTATCCTTCATTTGAGAGGCTGTTTCCATTGCCCTTGTTAGTGCAAAAGAATAAACAAATGCCCAATCTCTTGGTGTAATCTTTATACCTCTTTTTAAAGCTCCTATTCTCGCGTCTTCAGGAACTATTCCACCAATATTCAATTTAACTGGTGGTAATACTTTATTCAGAACTTCTACTTCTTTTCCTTTTGGAGCTTGTGGATATCCTAAATATCTTAACGCAAGTTCAGCATCAATTAAATTATACCTGTCTTCTGCGTATACAGCTGCTATTCTTTCAGAAGAAAGTTTAACAGTATTCAGTTGTCCATTATCATTTTTCCAAGGGCCAGTAGCTCTTAAAACTCCTTTAGCATAAGCTCTTCTCAAATCCATCATCAATACAGTAGGATCCCCTTCATATTTTCCAGCAATATTCAACAATGTGTCAAAAATTGGTTTATTCAACTCACTTTTACTAGTATCTCCAAACACATCTAACAAATTGTTATTGTTCTTCCTAGACAATAAAGTTTTAACATCATTAGAAAATGGCTTCCAACCATCATCACTACCATGACATCTAATACAACTTATTGCAGACTGTAATCTAGTAGTATTAGGAACAGGAATCTTGTGATCTGATACCACATCCTGAGTGGCTTCATCTAATAACTCTTTCTTCCCATTAAATATGGCATACCCCTGTTGACCATTTAGTTTTACAAAAATAACTTCATATGCATCTGGTTTAAACTTCACCAAATTTAAAATTGGATGAGCATCAGTATCTACATCTTCATCTTTAATATCTTCAGTTATAAATATTGCAGGTATGCCCTGAGTCAATCTCATCTTTTCTATTGGAAACCAAATAATTCTTCTAGGTTTTCCAGTGACATTAGAATGAAACATTCCGGCAGCTTCTAATCCACCGCGTGTTCTTTCGAACAATTGTTCATAATCTTCTTCTTTACTTCCAACTCCTAAATCAAACAACAATTGATCAAAATCATTTTTGATCCCTTTAGTGGTCGCCTTTCTAATACCTGAAAACTCATAATACAAACCACCCCAAATGGTACTAAATACACTATCTTTTCCATTTATTTTTCCTTTAATAGTAGATAATACTCTACCAGTAAAATACCTACTATCTACAACTGGAGCCAAAGTTTTGGTTCCAAATTGTAGCATTTCAATTCCACTTTTTTTCAAATGATCAGCATTAGACCGAACTACAAGAACATCCTTTAAACTAGCAATTTTAACATCAGCAATTACTTTCTCACCTGTATTAACCCATATTTGTTTGTCTTTATCCCAAACTCTTCTATTTTTCCAAACCTGAACTATCTTATTCTGCTTATAATCTTCAGATAGTAATGCTAAGGTATTCTGTGTGATGTTTGTTGAGAACCACGGATCAAACTGAAAGTTTTCCCAAAGATTGATCCAATCTTGGAGATCCTCTTTGCTTGCGGCAAACCACCGCAAATCAATCCTGGCGACAATTCCCCGTATGACTGGCTGTATTGGCACTTCGCTTCTGCTGATTTTTTGCAATGTGTCTGATAATGCTTGAAAGTCATTTATGTCTCCAGATTGAACCCATATCCACCGAATAAATGGGAGAGAAAAAGGATCTTTTTGTTCTACTTCAATCGCATCTTGCTGAACAACTGAAACTGCATCGAACGGAATAGAAAGTCTCACAGCATTATTAACTGGGACATCAACTCTGGGAGCAGGGGGACCACTTATTGGTTGGTCAACTTTAACAAATTGATTTTCTACTTTTGGCTGTTTATTATTGTCCCCAGAAAAAGAAGATACCTCGTTTTCTCCTGAAAACGCCAATAAAAAAGGAGTAAACAGTGCCAACAACAAAACTCTCCAATATTTCTTCATTTCCTCCTCTTTTACAATGTTTTGATTTATTAAATCAACATTGACTAAACCAAATTTTTCTTTCTTAACAATCTTTTGATATTCCCTTATCCGCTTAGTCTTCCTTTTCCTTTGATGACGGGTAATTGTAACTCCTCCAATGTATTAATAATGGGTGAGCAACTGCCGGCATCAGAGATGACTCCAATTGGGGAAATGCATTGGAGATTGCAGTAAGTGATCCACATCGAATTGATTGTTTTATCACCATCTCATGCCCACCCATTGTGTTTTGCGTTACTTAGAAGTATCTAAATACTTCAATATTTCATTCAACAATAGAGGCAATATCATCTTAATAAGCTGTGCCCAATTAATACCAGCTAGTAAATTAGCATTTTGAGGATGGGCAATTGTAGTATACATATTACCACTGGTATTCCACTGATTTAACAACACAAGCATTTGCTCATCTGTTAACTCAACTTTAGATTCTGGGGTAGCTTGTGCAGCTACAATTCCAGATTCTGGTATACTAAATATGTTTGCAATAGCAAACAACTGCAATGTTTCTAATGCCCAAATTTGCTTTGGGGTATTAATCTTTCCAGTTGTAAGTGGCTCAAGGGCATCACTTAATGCTGTTTGAGCTTGACTTAACGTTGGCGGTGCATAAGGCATTTAAATTTCCTCATCTACAAACAATAGGAACAACACGACACACAAAACGAATTCTTGCAATTAATTCTACTAAATATGGTTTAACAGATTCAAAATCATCAGCCATCTCTAATGCTATTATCTTACTCATTATCCCCCCACACAAATAAATAATCCAGTTTTATCTCTTATTTTTTCTACTGAAACTGAAAAAGGACCAATTTTAACCATCTCCAAATTTGGTGGAGGTTCTGGTACAGAAGGCGGAGGTGGTGGAGGTGGAGGTGGTGGAGGTGGAGGTGGTGTCAATAACGTTTCAGGATTAATCAAACCTACCCCCGAACCATCACAATCATCGCCTGGCTTCCAAGCTCTTGCAGTACTTCTAAGCATTTCAATCAAGGCTTTAGGAGACAATTTAACGCCAGTACTTAAAAGTAAACCCACAACTCCAGAAACAAACGGAGTTGCCATACTTGTTCCAGATAACTTAGCATATCCACCGTTCAAATATGTACTCAATATATTGACGCCAGGAGCACAAATATCAACTTCTGGACCTCTAGAAGAAAAAGAAGCAACTCTACCATTTTCATCTACTGCTCCAACAGCTGCACACTCTGCCCATCTAGCAGGATATCCCACAGTATTTTCACCTGTAATTTTACCTTCATTACCTGCAGCGCATATAACATGACATCCTGCTTCTACTGCTCTCTTAATAGCTTGATACATTATTGGGTCAGCATAATTAGAACCTAATGACAAACTTATTACACTAGCACCAATACTGACTGACCAATCAATACCATCTCCAACCTGTTGACCACTACCACCACCACTATCACCAAGAACTTTACCAATTGCCAAACTAGATTCTGGCATCACCCCTACAACACCATTATTATCTTCTCTTGCACCAATAGTTCCAGCAGTATGTGTCCCATGTCCATTCAAATCAAAAAAACCAACTCTAGAATTTGTAAAATCCTTAGCTGCTACTACTGAATTTTTAAGATCCCCATGTTCATAATGTCTTTTATCAACTCCTGTATCAAGAACAGCAACTAATTGACCCTTACCTCTACTTCTCTTCCAAGCATTTGGAATTCCATATAATGACAAAGACCAATCCATAGTCTCTGTAAGAGACATCATTTGTTGTTCAACAGTAAAAGGTGGAAGTACAAAATCGCTCATATTTAAAATACCTTAATTATTTTTACTTTGTTGCCAATAACTAGCAATTCTATCCATTTCATCTTTACAATGATTAACTACATTTTCTAACGATGCTGTAAATGTAGTAGCCATTGCTGTAACTATTTCAGCATGTTTTTCAGCAACTTTATTTACTGCTAGTTCAGTTCTTTGAGCAGCAGCCTCTACCGCAGCTGAATGTTTTTCAGCTGCTTGTTTTATAGCTAACTCATGTTTTTCAGCAACTAACTTTAGAGATTGTTCATGTTTTTCAGCAACTCCCTTAACTGTTATCTCATGTTTTTCTGTAACTTTATTAACAGTTTCTCCATGTTCTTTAATTATTTCCTTGATGTATTTATCCTTATCTGGAAGATGTTTTAGTAACAACCAACCAAGTACCAACCCCAATAAACCAGCGCCTACCCAACCAGCCCCTCCAGATATAGGATCAACTTGAGTTTGTGCGATAATAACCAGAGAATATAAATTCGCCCAAAAAAGAGACATTCATATTTTCTTTCTCTCTCTCCTACCTAGTTTATTTTTGAGATTTAGGTAATGTGAACGTAACTCTCACGCCAAGACTTCATTGTCTCTTACAAACATCTATTATAAATTGATTACGATTAAAAAGACAAACAAAAAGCGAGAATTAGATATCATTTTTATAAAAATGATAAATTGATATGAAAAAACACCTTCAAGAAAATTTCTTGAAGGTGTTTTAATTTATTCCAATGGAGTTTTTTTTGCACTAAGAGCAAATGGATTAACCGGTCCAGTTATTAGATTCCAAACTTGGTATTTGCTTTCTAACGAACCTTTAGCTATCAATTTAGATGAAACTTCTGCTTTTGATAAACTTAAAACTGATGAAATATCAGCAATAGCATCATCGAAATCCTTTGTAACAGCTGTTTTTTCTTTTAAATCAGTATGTAAATCCTTACGCCAGTAACGTCTTACTTTATTTTTCAACATGTAAATGCTCCTTTAACCAATCTAACAAACATTGTAAAGAACAGAAAACCATATCACCAGGAAGGGGAGGTGTAATATAAACAGCATATCTCATAGTTTGAGTATTTGGCACGCATGAATAACTAAGATGAAATTTATATTCATCAAATCCAGAATGAACTGTACTTATATCTTTTCCACACTTATCACAAGATATTTTAACTGCCAAGTTTACGCCTCCCCTAATATTATTTTGGGTTGGGAGTTTGCTACAGACTCTCTCAAAACTTTAGTTTCATCTGGTAAAAAATGGAGTTTTCTATCTTCACCCAACTTATATACAAACTGATTGTCTAAAACTGCTTTTGATCCAGGAGTTCCACCAGGCGGAATTGGCCATAAATTAGGAACTCCATCATCACTTCCTAAAGGACCATCAACTATTTCCACTTGTTCACCGAGAAAACTTTCTTCCAAAGAAGCTTTTTGAGCAAATATTTTCTTTGAGTTTTTGAATTCTAATCTGGCTTCTTCTTCCCAGTTAGGCTTAACATACTTTGGCTTTTCTGGTTCAACAGAAGCTTGTACAGCACGACGAAGTTGCTTAGCAAATGTTTTTAACATAAGATTATCTCCTTCCTTGGCGACTTCTTCCATATCATCAGCTATACCTAAAATGGCATCAGACAACGGCATTTTTCACTCCTCAAACACTTTTGAAGTATCTATACCACTCAATCTATTTTTCAAATAACTCTCACCAGTCTTACTAGTGAAATAATCACTTATCTCGCGCACGGCGAGGATTATCCCAGATTCGTTTAGTTGACCCCTAAACTTAGCTAGGGTTATTCCTGGTCAAGCAAATCCTAGATTGTTTACAGCGTCGTACAAGCCTAATCTATAACCGTCTTTTAAACCCCAAGCGGGCGGACCCTTCCATAAACTAGATCTTTGAGCTACTATTTTCTTTTCAATTGCTGTTAACATTAATTACCTGAAGGGTATACTAAAACAGTTCTCTTACCATCACAAATATGACATTCACCAGTATAATCTGGAGCGCACCCAAAACAACGCATCAAAGTTCCGCAAGTTCTAGTTGGAAGCATACCTTCTTTTGCAGCTTTTCTTCTAACTTCTTCCCAACTATCAGCCTTCAAATCTCCTGAAAAATACTTAACTAATAAATTACAAGCTGCTCCTTGAGCAGCTACTTCATTTGCATTTAACTTAGTTTCAGGAGCCCACTCTATTTGATTATCAGAAGCAGCTGCCCTTGGCATTGTTTTGATTATCAACTGCTGTAAAAAATCTAAAGCAGTCTTAACTCGTGCTGGAGCATCATTTTCCAATAAATTATTACCTCCTTGCTGGGAAGCAACAATAAATGGAAAAGGAAAAGAAGAAGAACCTTGTGTGGACATGCTCATAGATTTACTCGTATTTGTAAAATGGATTTCTCTTAGCTGATGTAGTAATTCCTTTTGCTCTATCCCTCATTTCCATAGCGCAAATTATACACATAGAAGTTTTACCATCACAAGAACAACGTCCTTGAGGAAGATTACAATCTGGCTCCTCAGAACTGCCATAATTCATTTCCTTCACTTCACCAATCTTTTCAATTTTTGCACCAGGACTAGATACATAAAATCCAGGTCCAACAAAACGGTTAATCCACTCTTCCTGAATTTTAATAACTTTCTCATATGATGGAGCTGAAGGAAAACAATCAGCTTCCAATTGCTTCAATGTTTCCATCAATGCTCTGATATTTTCAGACTTATCAATTATTTCATTCATCTATAATTCTCCCATCGATTAAAAACAAATAATGTCCACAATCACATCGTATACGAGGTTCATTCTCACGCCCTTCAACTAATATACCTGGTAAGAAAGCTATTTCAAACCTCATTTCCTTATCATTATACGTTTTTACAGCCAGTAGTTTTTGGCAATCAACACAATTGACATTGATCATTCGTATTTAACCTTCCTTTGTAATCTACAAGCAGTTTGAATATCATCCCAAACTTCAACAACTAAAGCCTGTAAATCTCTTTCAAGATTCTCACCATCAATCTTCTGACAAAGCTTTTCAACTGATCCTTCAAAATCAAACTCTGGAGCTTTAACCTTACCCTTATCTTCCGACCAATGTCCTTCCTCTATTAAATAACTTACAGCACTACCAATATCATCTAATACCCCAGGATTATGATGAATTGGAACATCTACAGCACCCTTAGCACCAGTAATATGATTTTTCTTAACATGTAATCTTGAATTTATTCCAAGCTGTCTGGGTTTGCCCTTAACGGTTTTCTTTATGTCCCCAACACTTGAGAGCCAAATCTGCAAAGCTGCATAGAACTTTAATGCATGTCCACCCGAATATACCTTGGGATTAAACTGACTTCCAAATCCAATGTTATCTCTAGTCTGAGAAATGATAATCATTATACTACCATTCTCAGCTAACCTATTGGAAGCAACACGAAGTAAAGCACTATTGGTTTTGGGTTTAGCGGTTCCAAAACTACCTTAGATCGGAAGAGC
>QZIP01000027.1 GCA_003599595.1 Candidatus Parcubacteria bacterium | reverse complement strand
TCTAAATGATTGAATTTTAAAACATTAATAATTAAGATATTAAAAATTGATTAAAAATTTAAAATTAAAAATTTAAAATTTATAATATGGTAGACAAGGCTAAAAAAAACAACAATATTGACACGTCAAATCCTGAAGAAGAGGTATTGCTTACTTCTTTAAGGGCAGGTAATTGGGATGATTTTTTTGGTCAGGAAAACGTTAAAGAATCACTGCAGATAGTAATTAAAGCGGCAAAAAAGAGAAAAGAAGCAATAGAGCACATTCTCTTATATGGTCCGCCCGGCCTAGGCAAGACAACGCTATCTCATTTAATAGCAAGGGAAATGGGCGCAAATATTAGAATCACATCAGGTCCTGCAATTGAGCGGGCAGGAGACTTAGCTTCAATATTAACAAATCTGGAAAAAGGAGATATTTTATTTATTGATGAAATCCACAGGTTAAACAAAGTAGTAGAGGAAACACTATATCCTGCCATGGAAGACTATTGTCTGGATATTATAATCGGCAAAGGACCCTCCGCACGTACTCTCAGATTGGAGCTTCCTCAGTTTACGATCATAGGTGCAACAACAAGAATTGGTCTACTGTCAGCCCCTCTCAGGGATAGGTTTGGAGTTATTCACAGACTTCAGTTTTATATGCCAAAAGAGCTTGAGATAATCATAAAAAAGGCAGCTGAAAAACTACAGGTTAACATTGACCAGGACAGTGTAGAAGAAATTGCCAGGCGCGCAAGAGGTACTCCCAGAATTGCGCTGAAGTTGCTAAAAAGAGTCCGTGACTTTGTTCAGGTGAAAGGTGCAGGTGTCATATCAACAAATCTTATACATAAAGCACTGAAAATGCTTGAAATTGACCACAAGGGACTTGATAATTCTGATACAAGATTTTTAAAAGCAATTATAGAAATGCATTCTGGAGGTCCTGTAGGTGTTGAGACACTTGCCTCTTCACTTTCAGAAGATATTGGGACAATAGAAGAAGTGGTTGAGCCATACTTAATGCAGATTGGATATGTTAAGCGGACTCCAAGAGGTAGAGTGGCTACAAAAGCTGCCTATGATCATCTGGGAATTGTTTACCTTGAAAAAAATGAAAATAGCGCACAGCAAAAACTTCTGTAACAAATCTATTCAATTTTTAATATTTTAAAGCTAATTTTGCCCTTGGGTGTATGTATGTTAACTACATCCCCTACTTTTTTATTCATCAAGGCTCTTCCAATAGGCGATTCATCAGAAACTTTACTCCTTAGAGGGTCTGTTTCATATTTTCCAACAACAGAAAAATCCCGGTTCTTTTCTCCATCATTTACAAAAACTTTACTTCCAACTCCCACAATTCCCTTTTCCGGCTCTTCCACCTCTGCAAGTTTGATAGTTATATCAATCCTTCTTAAATTTGCATCAATTGAACTAAGTCTTGCACGTGCCGCTTTATAAAGCCCATTCTCACTCAAGTCTCCAAGTTCCCGTGCATCCGCCAAGGTCTTAACCGCATTTGGTCTTTCGTCAAGAATTTTTTGGTATTCTATTTTTAGGTTTTCAAGGCCCTCTTTTGTAAATGGAATTCTTCTAAGTTTTCTCATATCATATATATTATATCAGTATTGAAAAACAGACAGTAAATATACCCTTCACAGTTGAGAATGTGTAGGGTATAACTCCTTCTAGACTGATTTAGCAACATTTTTCTTGCGGAAAAGTTGCAAAATACAGTAAGAAGGGTATAGTTACATAAGAGACCTATTAGATTGTTTGTAGTAACCCCTGAGATCTAAGGCGGCGTTCTTCAGCTTCATCTAATATCTTCTTTCTTATCCTAACATTTTTTGGAGTTACTTCAACCAATTCTGTATCATCTATGTATTCCAGTGCGTCTTCAAGTCCCATCGTTCTTGGTGTCTTAACTGCAACACCAACACCTTCTCCCTTTGACCTCATATTACTAAGTTGTTTTGTTTTGCAAATGTTAATTCTTAGATCATCAGACCTTGAATTTTGCCCAATAACCTGTCCTTTATAAACCGATTGTGCGGGTCCAACAAATAAAACACCTCTATCCTGTGCATTAACAAGACCATATGAATTTGTTTCTCCACCTTCAAAAGAAACAAGTGATCCTCTCTCTCTTGCGTAAGATGTGCCTGGATCAGGTTGATATTTATAAAATATCGTATTAATAATTCCAAGACCTCTTGTGTCAGATAAAAATTCTGCTCTATAACCAAAAAGCTCTTTGGTTGCAATTATAAACTCCATATAGGTAATACCATCTTCAATATTCATTTCTTGTAGTGCCCCATGTCTTGCTCCCATCTTTTGCATCACCGCTCCACTATAATCCTGAGGAACCTCAATAAATACCTGCTCAAACGGCGTCATTTTTTTACCGTCAATTATCTTTTCAATTACTTGCGGCCTACTTACTTGAAACTCATACCCCTCACGTCTAAGTCTTTCAATTAATATTGCAAGATGCAATTCTCCGCGTCCACAAACAATCCATCCGCCTTTAGGATCATTTTCAATCCTTAATGCCATATCTGTCTCAAGCTCTTTAAATAATCTTTCCTGTATCTGTCTGGAAGTTTTAAATTCGCCTTCACGTCCTGCAAAAGGAGAATCATTCACCTTGAAATTCATTTTAACCGTTGGCTCTTCTATATCTAGCAAAGGAAGCGCAACTGGAGTAATGGGATCAGCAATTGTCTCTCCAATATTTATGTCAGGTATTCCAGAAATTGCCACAATATCACCAACAATAGCTTCAGATGCTTCAGCTTTCCCCAATCCTTCAAAAGTCATAAGAGAAGTTAGTCTGCATTGCTTTTGAATACCTTCTCTATTTATATGAACAATATCTTGATTGGACTTAATTTTTCCGCTATGAATTCTACCAATTCCGATTCTTCCTCTATGTGGATCTGTTGAAAGCGTTGTTACAAGCATTTGCAAAGGAGAATCATTTGATCCGGTTGGAGGATTAATATATTTAACTATCTCATTAAATACCGGAGAGATATCAGTCATATTTTCTAATTCTGGAGATAATCCAGCCTTACCTTCTTTGGCAGAGGCATATAAAATTGGAAAATCAGCTGTTTCATCATCTGCACCAAGCTCCATAAAAAGATCAAACGTTTTATTAATAACATAGTTAATTCTTGCATCTGACTTATCAATCTTGTTTACCACTACAATTATTTTATGTTTCATCTTAAGTGCCTGTTTTAAGACAAATCTGGTTTGAGGCATTGGACCTTCTTTGGCATCAACCAAAAGCAAACATCCATCTGCCATTTTAAGAACACGCTCCACCTCTCCCCCAAAGTCCGCATGTCCCGGAGTATCAATAATGTTAATTTTGATCTCATTCCATTTAACACTAGCGTTCTTTGAAAAGATAGTAATGCCTCTTTCTTTCTCAAGCTCATTACTGTCCATTATTAGATCGGATGACTCAATGTCTTTGTTTAATTTTGTTTTAGATTGCCTTAAAAGCGCATCAACCAAAGTAGTTTTTCCATGGTCAACATGAGCAATAATGGCAATATTTCTTATTTCACTCATATAATTTACTGAAAAATTATGATTGGGGAACTAAAACCGCTTATATCAGATTATAATTATCTGTTTGAATCTATACAGATAGTAAATAACTAAGACCTCAGGATAATATTTTTAAATCCTTATTGATCAAAATCATTGCAATAGTTTCCCAATCAAATACTCACAAAAAATCTGCTAATTATCAGCAGATCTATGTATATTTTACCACTTTTGCCTTAATAATGAAAGATTCATACTACATTATGCTTATGTCTCTTAAGGATAGATACCCCGGTTGGGATTGAATAGAAGAAACTTGTGAATCAGTAAGTCCCCAATTTTCAATCATATTTTCTTTACTTGGTAATTCCTTGACCACAACATCAAGATTTACTGTTTGTCCTATTTCTAAATTGCTAATTTTCTCTGCTGAAATAGTATCTTCAGCAACAACAAGGACTCTGTTTTGATCATCTGGTCCCACCCAAAACACTCTGTCATTAATTATGCTTTGTATTGGAACGTCAGACAATGTTAATCCCCTTTCATTTACTTGTTGTTCTTGAGAGTTTGGCGGACCTCCTCCTACTCCTGTTTGGGGGCCGGGAGAGATAAAGTTATTAAAAAGTGGAATAACAACATATGAAATAAACAACGCAAGTCCAACTGCAATAAATAACCAACCCAATGGACTTGGAGATGATTTTTTCTCATTATCAAGATTACCATTTTTCACTGACGTGGAATTATTCTCTTGATTCTCCTCAGTACTATTCATATTATTTTTAGATTCTATACCGGTTACTCAAAACGTGGGGAAAAAAAGCGTATGAAAGCAGTAAGAAATAAGGATCAAAAATCAAAGTGCAAAAATCAAAATCTAGATCAAAGTAAAAATCAATTGCTTTGATTAATGATTGATGATTTATGATTGATGATTTTGTTTTTGTATTCATTATTCATCAATCATTATTCGTTATTCATTAATCTTTATTCTTTAATCATTTTTGTCAGCCAAAGGATGATCGTCCTCTGGACGAAACTTGTATTTGATATTTGACCCCGGTTAAATCGGGATTGATCTTTGAGATTTGGTATAATTATGGTGTGACAAATTTTATTCCCGGTAAAATCATTGAAATCTTTGAAACAAAAAAGGGTAATAGTATAGTGATAAGATACCCCAAATGGGAAGATCTGGATTCACTAACTAGCTTTATTAATGAAGTATCCAAGGAAGATACTTACATAACATTTTCAGGGGAAAAGGTTACAAAAGAAGAAGAGGTAGAGCACGTGCTAAATCTGTTTAGGGGAATTGAATATCTTAATAGGGTCTATTTATGTTGTTTTGCAGGAAGTGAATTAGTGGGAACAGCAAGTATAGATAGGGTTTTGACCGGAAGAAGGAGAAGAAGACATATTGGGCTTTTTGGAATAACTCTTGCTCAAAAATATAGAGGAGAAGGAATAGGAGAAAAAATGTCAAGAATAATTATTGAAGAAGCAAAAAGACATATTCCAGGTTTAACAATGTTACTACTTAATGTATATGGTCAAAACCACATTGCCCAAAGTTTGTATAAAAAGCTAGGTTTTAAAGAAGTGGGCAGGATGCCCAAAGGCTTAATCTACAAAGGCGAATATGATGAAGAGATTAATATGGTTCTTGATTTAGAGGATGCTATCTAATTAAATGATCAATTAAGGTTTTTAATCCTATCATTATTAATACCAACCCAGCAACTATTTCTGCTCTCTGTCTAAAAAATATACTAAGCCTGTCTCCGATAAACAGGCCTACAAGAGAAAGTGTAAAAGCCGTTAAGCTTATTACTATCATAAAGTTTAGAATATCAACCTCTAAAAATGCAAGGCTCATGCCGACAATAAAAGCGTCAATACTTGTGGCAAGTGAAAGCAGTAATAAATTTAAACTATTAAAGTTAGAGGGTTCATCAACTCCTTTCTTGACATAAGAATTTTTAATCATCCTATACCCAACAAAAGATAAAAGAAAAAATACAAGCCAATGGTCAAAATTAGAAAAGAAAATACTTATTTCTTGTCCGGCAAGCCACCCAAGACCAGGCATTAAAAAGTGAAAAACAGCAAAAACAAAAGCTAATTTTAAACCCGTTTGAACCATTTTTCTGGATTTATTCATTCCAATGCAGACTGAGGCCGCAAAACAATCTATAGACAGACTTGTGGCAACCAAAAGAGACAACATCATATTTGTAATAATATACTAAATGAACTTTATATTACAATTGCTTATTAACTTATCTTCATAATCTGTAAGGCCTTGGAATAATAATTTAATAAGGGTATAATATATAGAATGGTTGAGATTATAAAAAAGTTTGCAAATAATCAGATTATACATGCAGTAATATTTCTTTTGTTCTTTTGGTTTGTTTATGGAATAAGGGATATAATTTTGGGAATATTTATTTCATATATTATTGCTGTTGGGCTTATTCCTCTTGTTTCATTTCTTAAGAATAAAAGAATTCCAAATGTTCTCGCAGTTATTGTTTCATACATTGGGGTGCTTGCGCTTTTATTCTTGATTATATTACCTCTTATTCCTTTTTTTGCCTCCCAATTTCAATCATTATTTAAAATGTTTCCCCGCTATCTTGACCAAACCTCAAGGATTCTTGGACTTAATCTAGCAATACCTGATATTAGTTCTTTAATAGGATCAGAGTTAGATGTTGTTAGTAAAAATGCACTGAGTGTTACCAGCAGATTGTTTGGAGGACTATTTTCCGTTGTCACTATCTTTGTTGTTAGTTTTTATTTACTGCTTGATATTGAAAGAATTAGAAAAAATATAGTTGGTTTGTTTCCCCAAAGATCACAAAATAAGGTATATACAACATTTAAAAGAGTTGAGGAAAAGCTTGGAGCCTGGGTAAGAGGACAAATACTTCTTTCTTTCTTTGTTGGTTCTATCACTTGGATAGTCTTAACTATAGCAGGTCTGGAGTTTGCACTTCCTCTTGCGCTTCTTGCTGGAATATTGGAAATTGTACCCACAATAGGACCTATAATAGCCGCAATACCTGCGGTTATAATTGCACTAAACAGCTCTCTTGCAATGACCATAATAATAACTGGCATTTATGTAGGTATTCAAGTTCTTGAAAACAATGTTCTTGTACCCAAGATTATGCAAAGAACAGTAGGACTAAATCCTGTTGTAATTATTTTGGGAATACTTATTGGAGGAAAACTGTTTGGCATAATAGGATCACTTTTATCAATTCCATTTATTTCTTTACTGCTTGTTGTTTTTGATAGTTTTAAAAAAGGCAAATAATTAATATTTTTTGACTAACTGGTTTCATTTAGTAGTTTCCAACAAATCTCCGTTTCAGCTACTGAGCAGGTGATTTTGTTTAATCCAGCATAAGGTATAATAAAGGAATATATGATAAATCAATATTTCATAAAAAAAAGGGTAAATAAAATATTTTTTAAGTTTGTTACCTTAATTTTACTATTAACCAGTTTTCAATTCTTTTTTTTACAAAATGTGAAGGCAGTTTATGATCCTCTTTCAAAAAAAAATAATTTTTTTGGTATCCACATCCTTTTTTTAGAAGAAGCTGAAAAAGCTAGTAAATTTGTTAATTCAAATGGAGGGGACTGGGGTTATGTTACTGTTCCAATTCAAGCAGGAGATAGGGACATAGAAAAGTGGCAAAAATTTATGGATGATGCAAGGGATCTACACATAATTCCAATTGTAAGACTTGCAACAGAACCTTATTACAAAAATACAAGCGTTTGGAGAAAACCAAATGAGTATGACATTATAGACTTCGCAAATTTTCTTAATTCTCTAAGTTGGCCGGTAAAAAACAAGTACATATTAGTTTTTAATGAGGTAAACAGATTTGATGAGTGGGGTGGAGAAGTACCAAATCCCAATGAATATTTACATATTCTTAACTTCACAACCGACACTTTCAAAAGAAGAAGTGATGATTTTTTCATAATTATGGCAGGACTTGATAACGCCGCCCCAAGTGACGGATTAAGATACATGCAGGAGTTTGAATATCTAAACAAGCTTGCGGAAATAAATCCTGAAGTATTTAATAAAATAGATGGCTTTGCAAGTCATTCCTATCCAAATCCGGGATTCTCCCAGCCTCCATCACTTAGCAAAATGGGCGTGTCAACTTATAGATATGAATATGAATTTATAAACAAATTTACTCAAAACAAGAAACCTGTTTTTATAACTGAGGCAGGTTGGAGCAGTGACTCTATTTCAGAAAGTGATGTTTCTTCATACTATAAATACACATTTGAAAATATTTGGGGAAAAGACAAAGATAAAATAGTAGCAATTACTCCATTTCTTCTTGAATCTCAAGATGGACAATTTGATAAATTTTCATTTTACAAAAGGGGATCAAAAACAGAATATTTAAAAACACTTGAGTCATTACCCAAGATTAAAGGAGAACCTATCACAAACGTAGTAAAAACACCCAAAAAAATACCTGATAAATCTGTGCTTGGTGTAAAAAACTTTAATCAGGATTTAGATCAGGAAGATGTTTATGGAGAAATTACATCAGATTTTATTAGATTATATTTCAAAACCATCTTTGGCCTAAATTATTAAATTGTGCTAAAATATAATTTCAAATTTGCATAATATGGATTGGCAAGAAGCTCCTGAATTAAAAGAAAAATTAGAAGAAATAGTTTCCAAGCTTAAAATGGATCACCTAAAAACAAAAAGGATTCATTGTTTCAGAACTACGGGTTCAAAAGCCAGGGCCTACGCAAGAATTTGGTCTTTTCCAAAGATATTTCAGAGCGTACTCAATGTGGAAGCGGCATACATTATAGAGGTCCTCTCTGAACGTTTTGATAAATTATCAGATGAAAATAAAACCAGGGTTATAATCCATGAACTTCTTCATATCCCCAAAAATTTTTCGGGCAGTCTCCTCCCTCATAAGTATGGAAAAATAAGAATAAACAAAGAAGTAGAAAAACTTTACAAATTAATAAAAGATTAATTTTGTAAATCCAAAGTTCAAAATGACAAACTATAGTCCTGAGATTAGATCGAGGGATGTCAAGTGAAGCTCAAAGCTCAAATGTTTAAAATATTTGGACTTGGGAATTTGGATTTGATTTGACATTTGAGTTTTGGCATTTGGATTTTAAGAGATTTGACTTAAAATTTAAAATTATGGTTTATCTTATCCACGGTGACGATATTATTGAATCCCGAAAAAAGCTAGAGGAGTTAACTCAAAATTCTCCCTGGGTTATAAGATTGGATGGAAAAAACAATAATCTTTCAGAAGTGTTAAACGCAATTGAGGCTCAAGAATTATTTAATGACAAAAAAACTATAGTAATTGAGAATGTATTAGGTTTTGGCGGTGAAAGCATTAAAAAACTAATTGAAATTATTAACAAAAACCAATTAGACGGAACAGACATTCTGATTTGGCATAATGATAACTTAACGGCTGCACAAGTCAAATGGTTCAAAAATGCAAAACCTCTAGTTTTTTCCCTCCCAAAGCTTTATTACAAGTTTTTAGATTCAATAACTCTTGGTAATTGTGAGGCTGTTAGAAGACTATTGTACAATATTTATCCTCAAATTGCGGCAGAACAAATATTTTACTCAATTATTAAAAGAGTCCGTATTCTTCTTATCATAAAAACCGGGATCCTAGAAGAGTTTGAGGATACAAAAAAAATGGCTCCTTGGCAAATAGGAATATTAAAGAAGCAAGCAAGCGGTTGGCAGAAAGACAAACTGGTAGATTTTTATCAAAAATTATTTGATATAGAAATGAGATTAAAAACAAGCCAATTACCTATGTCATTAATAAACCATATTGACATTTTACTCTTACAAGAATTAAAATGATTCTTACTCAAATAAGTTATATTTTTAACGAAAAAAATCTATTAAATTAAAAAGTATGCCAATACTTAAAAAAACTATGTTCCGGGAATATGACCTTAGAGGAAGAGAATCGGAAGATGAACTTAATGATATCTCAATGTATTACATCGGTCGGGGATTCGGTACATTTTTAAAAAAAAGGGGTATTTCAAAAACAATAGTTGGTCATGATGCAAGAGGAACTTCTGAAAGCTTTCACGCAAATATTATTAAGGGAATTACCGAATGTGGGATAGATGTAGTAGATATTGGAACAGTAACTACGCCCATGAGTTATTGGTCTCAATATTTTTTAAAGGTAAAAGGGCTTGCTATGGTAACAGCAAGTCACAATCCTGCAGGATGGAATGGAGTTAAGCTAGGATCAGATTTTTCATACACTCTTTTGACTGATGAGCTAAGAGAGGTTTACGACATTATTGCTAAAGAAGAGTTTGTAAATGGGAAAGGAATAGTAAAGAAGCAAAACATATATGAGGATTATATAAAAGATCTTCTTGCTCGTGCTAAAATAACAAAAAAATTTAAAGTTTTGATAAATACCGGCAATGGAACTGCAGGGTTGTATGCTCCAGAAGTTTTAAAACGTGCAGGTTGTGAAGTTATTGAACACTTTACTAATGTTGATCCTGCTTACCCTAATTATACTCCTAATCCTGACGGAACAGCTATGATGGAAGACACAGGTAAACAAACAGTTTTAAATAAGTGTGACTTTGGACTTGCAATAGACGGAGATGGGGACAGACTTGGTTTAGTTGATGAAAAAGGAAGTATTGTGTGGCCAGATAGATATATTATCCTACTTTCAAGGCTTGTTCTTTCAAAACATCCCGGAGCAAAAATCGTGTTTGATGTAAAAGTGTCTGAAGCCCTTCCAGAAGACATAAAAGCGCACGGAGGTGTGCCAATTATGTGGAAGACAGGGCACTCATATATAAAAGCAAAATTGACAGAGGAGAAAGCAGCGATGGCAGGTGAAATGAGTGGTCACATCTTCTTTGTAGATGATTTTTATGGGTTTGACGACGCCTTTTTCGCTGCATTAAAATTACTTGAGTATTTGTCTACTCAAAACAGCACATTGTCACAAATAGTTTCTAAAACTCCTTATTATATCTCTACTCCCACCATACAAGTTAAAACAACAGACGAAGATAAATATAAAGTAGTAGAAGAATTAACCAACGAATTCAAAAAAGAAAATTATAAAGTTGTGGATATAAATGGAGCAAGAGTTTATTTTGATGGAGGTTGGGGATTAGTTCGGGCTTCTTCCAATACCCCTACCTTAGTGCTCAGATTTGAAGCAAAAACACAAGAAGAATTAGAGAGAATAAAATCTTTGTTTAAGGCAAAACTTGATAAATATGAAATTGTGAGTAAAGAATGGGACATGACTGGCCATTAACTCCATGATATACCTAAACAAAATTGACAAATCAAAGTTTATTAACCATTCCTACGTAAAGAAAATAGATAAACCATGGGGTTATGAATTACACTGGGTTTCAGAAGATAAGCCCTATATGGGAAAACTATTGCATATAGATGCGGGTAAAAGATTAAGTCTTCAAATACATGACCAAAAAGAAGAAACATGGTTTCTTGTAAACGGTAGAGGCAAGGTTATTTGGGATGATGATCAAGGAAATCTTACGGAAACAGAACTTGAAAAAGAAAAAGGGTATAGTTGCCAGATTGGACAAAGACATAGACTGGCTGGAATTACAGATTGCGATATTATTGAGGTATCAACTCCTGAAATGGGTACAACACTAAGACTTGAAGATGATTATAAAAGGCCGGACGAAACTCCTAAGCAAAGAAAGATTGAAAGAGGCAAAAAGATATAATAAAATCAAACAAATGGACAATATTATAAGTTTGGATCAAGATGTTTTGTTAACCTTAGATTTTTTTTCTAAAAACCCACCCCCATTATTAAATATTGATGATTTCAATCTTCCTTTTGTTGTTGGATCTGGAAACGCGTACAATACTGGACTTATTTTATTCTCCGAGAAAGCTGCGATATTTGCAGATGAAAGTAATTTCAAAAAACTTATATCTGCTTTTGAGAAAGCAATAAATAGTGGATTAATAAATCAAGCAGTTATTGTATCTGCATCTGGTGGTAAAGATTCCGTCTGGGAAATAGAACTTGCAAAAAAATACTCGCTTCACACAACACTTTTAACTACAAAAGGAGAATCAGATGCTGCAAAGATTGCCGACAAGGTTTACGTTTTTGATTCCATTGATGAACCATATACTTATAACGTTTCCACTTACATGGGTATGATATTGTCGGCAACTAAAGAAAATCCAGAAGATATAAAAAATTACATTAGTTCTTTTAAGTTTCCTGAAAATTTTGATAATTACAATAGTTATTCATTTGTTTTACCTAATAAATATATGAACATTTGTCCAATGCTTGACATTAAAAAAAGCGAATTGTTTGGTCCTAATTTATCAATAAGAGCATTTAGTCAAGGACATGCAAGACACGCTAAATTTGTTATTAGGTCAAAAGATGAATTGGTGATATCTCTTGGTGAAAAAAATGAATACTTTGGTGATATAGAGCATAGGTGGGATATTGCCCTTCCAGATAATATTAATTTTGCAAGAGTTATGGCAATTACATACTATATTGTAGGCAAAATTCAAAATGCTAAACCACAATACTTCAAAGAAAATATATCAACTTACGTAAATGATTATGGTCCAAAAGCATATGGGTCAAATAAACCCTTCGACCTCATAGTTCCAGGAACTAAAAAGATTTAGTTTATTACACCAAATACATCGAGGTCTCACCTCGATAGGCTCAAGGATAGGTCAGACCTCGATAAGCAGCTATTCATCAAAAAGGATATTTTGTGGTAACTGATATTGTTGTTCAAATTCAACAAAAGATTTATAAGATAAAAATTCGTTTTTTTGAGAAAAGAAATTCAAAACAAAGCTTGTATTAATATATGATGATTTTTCAAATCCAAGATAAGCTCTATAAGAACTCCAAGGATAATTTTCGATCTTATTTTTATAATCAATAACATCTAATGAATTTCTGTGAATATATCTAGTCAAATAAAGAAGATATTCGTCTCTATCTATAAGTGATGCTTTATATACACCTTGAAATAATGGTCCAACTCGATCGTATCTTTTATTAAAATAAGTAGTATAGGCATTAGTAATCCTCCTCATTAATTCAGTTATATGCTTTTCACTATTCTGATGAACTAAAAAATGAAAATGGTTTGGCATAAGTGTATAACAAAGTAAATCAACTTTAGAGTAAAAATTACCAAGTTTAAGAGCGCTTTTTAACTTTTCATACCTAGATTGAATTACAGATGGTGGAGCAAGATAGATAAACATATAATATAAAAACATTTTATAATCAGCATCATCTTGAAATATTACTCTTTTTTCAACTCCACGATTATAAATATGATAGTAACCATTCGGAATATAAATCTTTATAGTGTTTTTTGCTGGCATAAATAAACTATATCATATCGAGGTCTCACCTCGTCAAGAAGGAATCGAGGTGAGACCTCGATGATCTCTAACAAGTTTATACAATTGACTGATCCCTGCACATTGAATCAATAATTAAGACTTGCATTTTTAATTAGAATCTTTGATACTATTAATATGGTAAAGTCTACTGACTATGTTGTGTGGCTATCAGAGGTTGACAAAGAAGATACTCTTCACGTGGGAGGAAAAGGTGCTAACCTTGGTGAGATGATAAAAGCAAAATTCCCCGTTCCTCCAGGTTTTGTTGTTACATCTAACGCTTACTATAAATTCATTGAAGACAATAAGTTGGACATAAAAATGAAGCACCTAATGGGATCGGTAAACTATGATGATTCAAAATCTATTGAGAAAGCATCTATTGCCATTAAAAAGCTTATTCTGACTTCTCCTGTTCCAAAAGAAATTGTAAAACCTATTTTTGATTACTACAAAAAAATGGGAAGTTTTTTCAAGGAACCCCTAGTTGCAATTAGATCCTCCGCTACTGCAGAAGACTCCAAAGATGCATCATTTGCCGGACAGCAAGAAACCTACTTAAACGTTAAAGGGGAATCTGCTGTTATAGAGAAAATAAGAGAGGCCTGGGCGTCATTATTTGAAACAAGAGCTGTATTTTATAGACATGAGAGCAAAATGGACGTTCTTAAAGCAGGAATTGCTTTAGTAGTTCAAAAGATGATTGAGTCAGAAACTTCAGGAGTTATGTTTACCATAGATCCTGTTACCAATGACAAGTCAAAAGTAATTATTGAAGCAATTTACGGGTTGGGAGAGTATATTGTTCAAGGTAAAGTCAACCCAGATCATTATGAAGTGGATAAAAAAACTCATCATATAACAAATTCTAGAATCGCAATTCAAGATGTAATGCTGAAAAAAATAGGAAGAGAAAATAGAGAGGTAAAAGTTCCAGGAAGATGGAAAAAGAAACAAAGACTTCAAAATAATAGCATTATAGAGCTTGCCAAAATAGGTCAAGAAATTGAAAAGCATTATTATTTTCCACAAGACATTGAGTGGGCAAAAGAAAAAGGAAAGATGTACATTGTTCAGACAAGACCAATAACAACAATAGGACAAATAAAATCAAAAGCAGAAGAAAAAGATCAATCGTCAAAATTAGGCCATCCAATTCTTATAGGAGATCCTGCAAGTCCCGGAATAGGAGTTGGACCTGTAAAAATCCTGACAAGTCCCAAAGATATACATAAGGTCCTTCAAGGAGATATTCTTGTTGCACCATACACTAACCCCGACTACGTTCCTGCAATGAAAAAGGCAGCGGCCATAGTAACAGAAAGGGGTGGAAGAACATCTCACGCGGCAATTGTTTCTAGGGAATTTGGAATTCCCGCCGTTGTAGGGGTGCCAAACGCAATAAAGACAGTTAAAGATGGAGATGTAATTAGTGTAAACGGTAAAACAGGGGAAATTTATAAAGGAAGTGTGTTGACACAGGAAATTAACTCCAAAGTACATCCCCAAATTATGATAAAAACCCAAACCAAAGTTTACGTAAACCTAGCAGAACCTGAATTGGCACAAAAAATAGCTGCACAAAATGTTGACGGTGTAGGACTTTTAAGAGCAGAATTTATGATCGCAGAAATAGGAACACATCCAAGAATGCTTATTGCAGAAAAAAAAGAAAAAATTTTTATAGAAAAGCTTACAGAAGGAATTAGTACAATTTGTAAAGCCTTTTATCCAAGACCCGTTCTTTACAGGGCAACAGACTTTAAAACAAATGAATATAGGAATCTCAAAGGAGGAATTCACTACGAACCAATTGAACCAAACCCAATGCTTGGATTTAGGGGAGCATATAGATATATTAATGACTCAAGGGTATTTGAGTTGGAACTTGAGACTATTAAAATAATACGGAACAAAATGGGCCTAAACAATCTTAACCTCATGATTCCATTTGTAAGAACAGTTAAAGAACTAGAAAAAGTAAAAAAGCTAATATCTGCAGCGGATTTAAAAAGAAGCACCCATTTCAAGCTTTTCATGATGGTAGAAATTCCATCAAATGTAATACTTATAGATGACTTTATTGAGGCGGGGATTGACGGAGTCTCAATTGGTTCAAATGACTTAACCATGCTTATCCTTGGAATTGACAGAGATAACCAAACGGTTGCAGAGGAATTTGATGAAAGAAACGAAGCGGTAATGTGGGCGCTTGAGAAAGTTATTAGAGCATGTAAGAAGCACAATATATCCTCTTCTATTTGCGGACAGGCCCCTTCCACATACCCTGAACTAGTAGAAAAACTTGTAGATTGGGGAATTACCAGTGTTTCTGTATCGCCTGATGCAATAGATACAACCCGCAACAACATATACAAAATTGAGAAAAAACATTAGAAAAAGATTAGTATGTCCAAGATTAAAAGAATATATGGAGAAGAAATACTAGATTCCAGAGGCAATCCCACGGTACAAGCAACAGTAGTACTTAGTGATGGAATTGTGTCAAAATCTTCAGTTCCCGCAGGTGCATCAAAAGGTTTATATGAAGCTTATGAGTTGAGAGATCAGGATCTGAAAAGATACCAAGGACTTGGCGTGCTAAATGCAGTTAACAATATCAATGATATAATATCACAGAAAATTTCAGGCTTTGATGTTTTTGAACAAAGAGAAATCGATAAAGCAATGATAGAGCTTGATGGTACACAAAACAAAAGCAAGCTTGGAGCAAATGCAATCCTTCCTGTTTCTCAAGCTGTAGCTAGGGCAGCTGCCAAAAGCTCTCTTCTCCCTCTCTCACTATATTTAAGAGGTCTTCTAACAAACAAAGAATTTGAGAAAAAAATGCCTACACCTCTATTTAATATCTTAGAAGGAGGCAAACATGCAGATAGGGGTCCGGATTTTCAGGAATTTTTGATAATACCGGCAACATTTAAAAAATACAAAGAAGCGTTAGATATCGGTGTTGCGGCATATCAATCTTTAAGATCACTTTTAATTGAAAAAGGGTCATCAGTGTTGAATGCAGATGAGGGAGGGTTTGCACCACAGGTAGCAAGTAATGTTGAAGCATTAAATATGTTAAAACTTGCAATTGACAGAACAGGGTATAAATTTGCTTATGAGGTATTTATGGGACTAGATGTAGCAGCAAATTCGTTCAAAGATAAAAATGACTACAAGCTGAAAGATAAATCATCAGCGTTTAGTCCAGATGAACTTGTGGAGTATTATAAAAACATTTTTGTTGATTATTCATTAATATACATAGAAGATCCTTTTGGGGAGGATGATTGGGAAAGCTGGAAAAAAATATATCAATCACTTGGTGGTAAAACAATGATTGTAGGAGACGATTTGGTAACAACAAATCCTTATAGACTTCAGCTTGCTTTGGAAAACAACGCAATTAATAGTCTTATTGTCAAACCCAATCAGGTTGGTACGATAACGGAGTCTCTAGTTGTTATTGAAATAGCAAGATATAAAAAGTTAAAAATAATTGTTTCTCATAGAAGCGGAGAAACATCTGACGATTTCATAGCGGACTTTGCTGTAGCAGTGGGAGCAGATTATGTTAAATTTGGCGCACCAGCAAGAGAAAGAATGATTAAATATAACCGTCTGTCAGAAATTGAAAAAGAAATTCAAATATTTTAAGTCTAAATAATATTTCAAAACATTTAATCCATCTCAATCCTGCAGCAAGGAATCTTGCTCTTTTAAGTTAAATAACACTATGTATTCACCCTTTGGTTTAGCACTTTTAAACCTATCAACAAATATAGACACTTTTTCTAGTTCTATATTTTCATAAATTTTAGTCAACTCTTTACCCAAAACTATATTTATATCTCCAATCGTATCTAGTAGCTCATTTAATAAGAATTTTAACCGGTGTGGAGACTCAAAGATAACAACAGTAGGAATCATTTTTTTATCTTGCATTACTCTTAAGACCTCATTTAAAGACCTAAGGCTTGTTTTCATTTTTGAACTAGACCTGGGTAGAAAACCTAAAAACAGAAATTTATCAGTCGGCAAGGGTGAAGAAGACAAAGCAGCAATTATAGAAGACGGACCAGGGATAGATATGACCTTTATTCTTCTTTTGTATGCTTCTCTAACCAATTTAAATCCTGGGTCTGAAATTAATGGCGTGCCCGCAGAAGAAACCAGCGCAATATTTTTTCCTTGTTCAAGCAAAGCAATAACCTTTGGAATCTTGTTTATTTCCTCATATTCATTAAATACTATTAATTCAGGCTTAGAGTTTGATGTTAGATTTGGGAACATTTGTATCAAGCCTGTTAAAAACTGCGATGTTTTTGAAGAGTTTTCAGCCAAAATAAAGTCAACCTCAAAAAGGATTTTTACTGCTCTAAAAGTGATGTCTTGCATATTGCCGATTGGTGTGGCAACAACGTATAAATTTCCCATAATTAATTATATTAAATTTTATCCAGGGAAAATATCTAGGAGCAACAGACTTATTATAAGTATTTAAGTAAAATAAATCCACCTATTAAAAGCGCCATAAATAATAGGGAAAAGATATCAAAATATCTTTCAAGGGTATCGGAAATTTTCTTGCCAAAAATTCTTATCATCAAGGCCACTATGAAAAATCTTCCCCCTCTACCTAAAATTGAGCCAAGAATCAAAGAGGGCAAAGGTATCTGAAAAAGTCCTCCGGCAATTGTAAATACTTTATAAGGAATTGGCGTAAAGGCAGCGGTAAAAACAGCTAAAAAGGCATTTTGTTCATATCTTATCTGTACAAATTCAAAATACTTATCTAAATGATATAAATCCACTATGGATTTCCCAACAGACTCATAAACAGTATATCCAATATAATATCCAACTATTCCACCAATTACAGAACCGGTAGTGGTGATTAATGCAAAAATCCACCATTTATATCTATCTGCAACTGTCATGGCAATCAGAAGAACATCTGGGGGGATAGGAAAAAAAGAACTTTCACTCAAAGCAAGAAAAAATAATGCAACCTTAGCATACTTTGTCTTACTCCATCTAATAGTCCAGTCATATGCTTTTTTAATAGTTTGACTAGGTATTAGTATAACGCTTTTAATCTGCCTTCTAATAGTATTTCCGTCCACTTAATTATACTATCATTTCTTGTAGCTCATTACAAGAATACTTGAATGACTTTATAGGAGTAAGCATTGTTATGAATAATTAAATTTACGGAACAGTCCAACAACAATCCCTTGCACGGTAACATGCCTAGGGTAAATAGGTTCCATAGTGGAATTCGCAGGTTTTAAAACCACCCTATCTCCTTCTTTATAAAACCTTTTAAGAGTATTAAGACTTTCATCTACCAAAGCAACTACTATATCACCGTTATTGGCAACTTCCGTTTTTTCAATAACAACATAATCCCCATCAAAAATTCCGTCTTCTATCATTGAATTTCCTTTTACCTGCAAAACATAAGCAGTTTTTTTGCCTGAAATCATAGATGATGCTACAGAAAAAGTCGCTTCAGGATCAGTATATGGTTCCAATGGTTTTCCGGCCGCAATATATCCCATTAGAGGAAGCGATATTGATGGCCCCTGTGATTTTGGGAAAGAACCCACAAGTGTTCCAAGAGTTTCTTTTTTTAATACTTTGAGAATTCTGTTATTTCCATCAACCTTCTGAATGTATTCTTTGTCAACTAATGATCTTATGATTGCATGAATTGTAGAAACACTTCTTTTCCCTAAAGCATCTGCCATCTCCCGCAGAGTTGGTGAATATCCATTTTGTTCTTGAAACTGGATAATAAAATTTAGTAATTCTCTTTCTTTTCTGTAAAGTACTGCTGGCATATAATTTTATCTAAATTTTACTAGAATAAAGATATATAAAATTTATACGAAAATAACTAATAATTTTCAAGAGGGACAAAAGCGATCAAAGAATATACAAATATACAAATTTAAACAAATTAGGCATAAATCTGATAAAATATCAATATGGATTTTAAGTTGAGCTCAAAATACAAGCCAACCGGCGACCAACCGCATGCAATAGAAAAACTGATCCGCGGAATAAAGAAAGGAGTTAAAAATCAGGTACTGCTTGGTGTTACAGGTAGTGGAAAAACATTTACCGCTGCAAACGTTATAGAGAACATCAACCGTCCAACTCTTGTTATTTCCCACAATAAAACTCTTGCTGCTCAGCTTTACCAGGAATTAAGGGACTTTTTCCCCAACAATGCCGTTTCATACTTTGTATCTTACTATGACTATTATCAGCCCGAAGCATATATTCCTCAAACAGATACTTATATTTCAAAAGAAACTGAAATTAATGAAGAAATAGACAAGCTTAGACTGGCAGCAACTACAAATATTTTAACCCGGTCAGACACCATTGTTGTTGCATCAGTTTCTGCCATTTACAATCTGGGGTCTCCTCAAGAGTATGGAAAAATTATCTTGCCATTAAAACCTGGAGAAAAAATTCAAAGAAACGATCTATTTGACAGACTTCTGGATCTAATGTATCTAAGAAGCGATTATAACTTCAAAAGAGGAACATTTAGGGTTAAAGGTGAAATAATAGAAATCTCTCCATCATATGAAGATACAGTAGTAAGGCTCGTATTTGACCAAGAAACAATAAGAAGAATTGAAAAAGTTCACCCAATATCAGGAGAGTTAATTAGCCAATTGGAAACAATCATTATTTACCCCGCAAAGCACTACATAACCCAAAAAACATATTATGAAGATGTTTTTAAGGCTATAAGACAAGAGTTGAGAGAAAGATATCAAGAATTAAAAAAAACTGGAAATCCTCTGGAAGCAGAAAGATTAATGAAAAGAACAGAATATGACCTAAAAATGATTAAAGAGCTTGGATATGTTAATGGAATAGAAAATTACTCAAGGTATTTTGATGGTAGGAAGCCAGGAGAATCACCTCATTCCTTGCTTGAATACTTTGAAGCAGTTTCTAAGGATTGGCTTCTTATAGTGGACGAGTCTCATATGACAATTCCACAAATAAGAGGAATGTATAACGGCGATAAAGCCAGGAAAAAAATGTTAATAGATTTTGGTTTCCGGCTACCTTCAGCGTATGATAACCGTCCATTAATGTTTGATGAGTTTTATAAAAAAACTCACAAAATAATCTATATGAGTGCAACACCGGATGAATGGGAAATAAAAATATCAGGTAAGGAAAATGTTGCAGAACAACTCATAAGACCTACAGGGATTATAGACCCGGAGGTTTTTATCAGAAAAACAGAAGGACAGGTTAAAGACCTAATTGAGGAAATAAGGCAAGCAGTTGAAAAGAAACAAAGAATTTTAGTTACAACTCTTACTAAAAGAATGGCAGAAGATCTTGCTATATATCTTGAAGAACAGGAAAT
This sequence comes from Candidatus Parcubacteria bacterium, assembly GCA_003599595.1. Classification (GTDB taxonomy): domain Bacteria; phylum Patescibacteriota; class Microgenomatia; order Levybacterales; family GWA1-39-11; genus SURF-62. The sequence goes on along the minus strand of QZIP01000027.1, from coordinate 15,220 downwards.
AAAAGTAACATATCTTCACTCAGAAATTGATACATTGCAAAGACAGGATATTTTAGATTCATTAAGAAATGGTGAATATGATGTTATTGTTGGGATAAATCTTTTAAGAGAAGGGCTTGATCTTCCGGAGGTATCCCTTGTAGCAATTCTTGATGCAGACAAAGAAGGTTTTTTAAGAAGTAGAACTTCACTAATCCAAATCATGGGGCGTGCTGCAAGAAGGGTAGACTCAAAAGTTATTCTCTATGCAGATACCATAACGCGCTCTATCAAAGAAGCGGTTGCAGAAGTTGAAAGAAGAAGAATAAAGCAGACAGAGTATAACAAAAAACACAATATTAAACCTCAGTCAGTAGAAAAAGAAATCAAGGCAAGACTTATAGAAAAACATGAAATCATAGATGATATAAAACCTTTGATGGAAAAAGAAATCCTGCTGCCAGATGAAAAAGAAAAGCTTGTTAAAACACTGAAAAAAGAAATGATAAATGCGGCAAAATTATTAGACTTTGAAACCGCCGCACTCCTCCGGGACAAAATTAGATACGTTCAAGGAAACTAAATCATCCACTCATCCGTGGTGATTGTTTTAGCTTCATATTTAAGCTATAATAATAGATTCGGCCACTATTTTTTGATGGCAAAATTACCGGTATCCTCATAAATCGAAGATATAGCCTTAAAGGTCAAAAAACTAAAAAACCAGTGTAATCAAAAAAACTAATAGTGTCCAACAACCAGATAACTATGGATAAAATTATCGTTAAAGGAGCAAGAGAACACAATTTAAAAAACGTTGATATTGAAATCCAAAAGAACAAGCTTGTTGTTTTCACAGGAGTTTCAGGCAGTGGTAAAAGTTCATTGGCTTTTGACACAATATACGCAGAAGGTCAAAGACGCTATGTAGAAAGTCTTTCATCATATGCACGTCAGTTTTTGGGTATGATGAAAAAACCGGATGTAGATTTTATAGAAGGACTTTCACCATCTATTTCAATTGACCAAAAAAGCACCTCGCACAATCCGCGCTCAACTGTCGGGACAGTGACGGAAATTTATGACTATTTAAGACTGTTATTTGCAAGAATTGGACATCCTCATTGCCCAAACTGTACAAAAGAAATCAGTAAGACAACAAAAGAAAAAATTGTTCAGGAAATTATTCAAAAATATACAGGCATTACACCTACAAGAGTCATGGTTCTTGCACCAATTGTTAAGGGAAGAAAGGGTGAATACTCAGATCTTTTCAAAGATCTCAAAAAAAGAGGATTTCAAAGAATTAGAATTGACGGAAGAATATTTTCCCTAGATGAAGACTTTGTGTTAATAAAAACAAACAAACACTCAATAGATTTGGTTGTGGATAGAATAACAATAGACAAAAATCTTGACAAACAAAGACTGTCAGATAGTGTGGAGCAGGCTCTAGGATTTGGCAATGCGGAAATTATAATTTCAAAAATTAAAGACAAAGAATTTGAGTTTCCTGACAAACCAAAAGAACTTGAAGATACTCTATATTCTGAAAAATTTGCATGTCCTGAATGTAAGATTTCAATGTCTGAAATTGAACCAAGACTATTTTCCTTCAACTCCCCATACGGCGCCTGTCAAACATGTCATGGCCTTGGCATAATTTATACAATTGATGAATCACAGGTTCTAAACCCGGAACTCACTATTTCAGAAGGTGGAATACTTGCTTATTCAGATATATATTTTAGAGACACATGGTATGCAAGGACTGTAAGAAAAGTTTTTAAAGAAAATAAAATTCCAGTAGACGCACTAATTAAAAATTTATCCAAAGAACAAATTGAAATAATACTGTATGGAACAGGAGAGAAAAGATATGAAGTAGCAGGGGTAAACAGATTTGGCGAAAATACAAAAATACATGAATCATTTGGAGGAGTAATAAATGATTTAACAAGCAGATACAAAGAGACAGACTCTGAAATTATAAAAAAAGAAATTGAAAGATTTATGTATCCAAAAACCTGTGAAAGCTGTCTTGGTGCAAGACTCAGAAAAGAAGCTTTGTCAGTCACTATTGACAACAAATCAATAGTTGAAGTATCTGATCTTAGTATTTTAAACCTGCTGAATTTTATACAAAATCTTGAAAAGGTGTTAAGTTCCAAAGAAAAAGAAATATCAAAAATTATCCTCAAAGAGATATCGGTAAGACTAAAGTTTTTATTAGACGTAGGATTAAATTATCTTACACTTTCCAGAAAAGCAAATTCGCTCGCAGGAGGAGAAGCTCAAAGAATAAGACTGGCTTCACAAATAGGGAGCGGATTATCAGGCGTTCTTTACGTTTTGGATGAACCTTCAATTGGTCTTCATCCAAGAGACAATACAAAACTTATCAATACCCTAAAAAGACTTAGGGATATTGGAAATAGCGTAATTGTTGTTGAGCATGACAAGGAAATGATGGAAGAATCAGATTATATTTTTGATTTTGGGCCGAAAGCAGGTGAGCACGGGGGAAAAATTATCTCTCAAGGAACAGTAGAAGAAATTAAAAAAGATATAAACTCCATCACAGGTCCATTTCTTTCTGGAGAAAAGAAAATAAAAATTGCATCAAAAAAAATAGAACTTATAGGAAAACAAGAATACATAACTCTTGCAGGGGTTATTGAGCATAACCTCAAAAAACTAACCGTTAATTTTCCTTTAAAACAATTAGTTTGCATCACAGGAGTTTCAGGAAGCGGTAAATCAACTCTTGTTAATGACGTTTTATACCACGCAATTGCACAAAGAAAAAATCCATACCATAAAGAAAAACCAGGAAAATTTGCATATATTAAAGGGGATGAAAACCTAAGAAAAGTCTTTATGATTGACCAGTCACCAATTGGTAGAACTCCAAGAAGTAATCCCGCAACCTACACTGGAGCATTTACATATATTAGGGATATTTTTGCCAATACACGTGAGGCAAGACTTAAAGGATATGGACCCGGAAAATTTTCCTTCAATGTTAAAGGTGGAAGATGTGAGGTCTGTGAAGGAGAGGGACAACTAAAGATTGAAATGCAGTTTTTACCTGACGTTTACATTGATTGTGAAAGCTGTTTGGGAAGAAGATATACAGGAGAAGCTTTGGAGATTGAGTTTGAAGGAAAAAATATTTCTGAAGTTTTAAACATGAGCGTAGATGAGGCCTATGATTTCTTTTCATTTCATGAGGGATTATCAAACAAATTGCTTACTCTAAAAGAAGTAGGATTATCATACATCAAACTTGGACAATCAGCACTAACTCTTTCAGGTGGAGAAGCTCAAAGAATAAAACTCGCAGCAGAACTATCAAAAAGAGGAAATGGTCAAAGCCTATATCTATTAGATGAACCAACAACCGGTCTCCATTTTGCGGACCTTGAAAAACTTATCATAGTTTTAAGACAGCTTGTTAATAAAGGCAATACAGTTATAGTCATTGAGCACAACCTTGATGTAATAAAAAATTCTGACCACATAATAGATTTAGGTCCGGAAGGCGGAGAAGAAGGCGGCTACGTAATTGCAGAAGGATCACCAAAAAAGATTTCTAGTAATAAAAGCTCCTACACTGGTGTATACTTAAATAAAGAACTCTAGAATTATTATATTTTCAATACCATGTCCACAAGGATACTCCTTATGTGGAATAACATAAATTGTTTATGAAGAAAATCCTAATTTTATCCTTCTTTCTTTCCATATCTTTTTATTTTCAAACTAAAGCCTATGCAGATGAAAAATTTGACATAAGCACAGATTCTACTTATACAGTTCTAAAAAACGGAGAAACCCAAGTAGCCCAGCACATAAAAATTACAAACAAAACACAATTTTATTACACCCCCACCTATACCATAAGCTTAAGCATAAAAGACATCAAAAATATCAAAGTATACAACGGCAATGAAGATATTCCATACAGTATTACAAAAGATGAGGACTTAACAAGCGTAGAGATTAACTTCAAAAAAAGAATAGTAGGATTAGACAACATAAATAGTTTTTACTTTAAATTTGATACAGATTCTATATCTAAAAAAATTGGGAACATTTGGGAGGTAAATATTCCTGGTATTTCAAAACCTGAAGAATTTACAGATTACAATATAAGCCTCATAACCCCAAATAGTTTTGGAAACCCATCTTTTATAAAGCCAAATAAAAAATTAAATGAGAAAAACTCTATATATAAATTCACAAAAGAAGAAATTGGTGAGTCAGGAGCGTATATTACATTTGGAGATAAACAGTTTTACAAGTTCAATATCTCATATCACATATCAAACCCTAACCTCTTTCCCATAAAAACAGAAATTGCACTTCCACCTACAACAAATTACCAGGATATAACAATAAATAATATTTCTCACTCACCAAAAAATGTTTATCAGGATGAGGATGGCAACTGGTTAGCAACATACTCTCTTTCTCCTCAAGAAAAAAAAGACATAGAGGTGACAGGAACAATCAAAACAAATGCACATCCTCAAAAACAAGAGATAACGCTCAAGCAAAGAGTTCAATACACAAAGCAGGATAAATATTGGGAAGTACAAGATCCGCAAATCCAAAAGCTGGCAAAAGAATTAAAAACACCTAAAAAAATATATGAATATGTGGTTGGTAAGCTAAATTATAATTATGAAAAAGCAATCGGTGAAAATGAAAGGCTTGGAGCAATAAAATCATTACAAAACACAAATGATGCTGTTTGTCTTGAATTTACAGATCTTTTTGTAGCTATTGCAAGAGCCGCAGGTATTCCCACAAGGGCAATAGAGGGGTATGCCTACACCCAAAACAGCAAGCTCAGACCCCTCTCTCTTATAAAAGATGTCCTACATGCCTGGCCTGAATATTATGACGACGTAAAACAAACATGGATAATGATTGATCCGACATGGGGCAACACAACAGGGAATATGGATTACTTTGAAGATCTAGATCTAGAACATATAGTTTTTGTAATAAAAGGTAAAGACAGTTCTTATCCAGTTCCTGCTGGAGGATATAAAACTAATCCAGATTCAAAAGACATTGAGATATCTTTTGCAAGAGAACAAGATTTTTCTATAAAAGAAATTTATGAAGTAAAAAATGACCTTCAAAACTTCTATTTATCAGGTTTTCCTATAGAAGGAAACATAAAGGTCACAAATACCGGAAATTCTATTTTAAAAGACAAGAAAATAGATATATATTCAAAGCTTGAACCAAAGATTCAATCCTTGCTTACAGGAGATATCCCTCCCTATGGAACAAAAAATTACAAGCTTTCATATAAAAACACACCGTTTTTGACAAATCAAGAATATACAGTTAAAATAATTTACGCACAAAATGTACTTGATAAATCATTTAAAGTTGGCATTGTTCCCAATAATTTGCGGATATATATAGGAGGTGCTATTTTTGTTACTATTACAGCAGCGCTTGCTTTTGCCCTCAAATCCAGGCGTCTATTTATTCAAAAACAATAAAAAAAAGATAATTTACATAGGAAAAGCCAAGAATCTTAAAAAAAGAGTTGCTTCATATTTTGTTAAAAACTCCTCTAAAGATCCAAAGGTAGGCGTATTGGTGAAAAATATATACTCAATAGACCATATTTCAGTATCTTCAGAGATTGAAGCATTTTTACTAGAAGCAAATCTAATCAAAAAACATAAACCTATATACAATTTCAAATTTTCAGATGATAAATCATATCCATACATTAAGATTTGTAAAACAGAAGTACCGTATATTTCAGTAACAAGAAGATTAAACAAAGATAACTCTACATACTTTGGTCCCTATCCAGACTTAATATCAACAAAAAAAGTATTAAAAATATTAAGAAAACTATTTCCCTATCAGTCTGTCAAAAATCATCCAAACAGAAAATGCTTATTTGGACACATTGGTCTTTGTCCATGTTCATCAGTATATCCTGCAACAATTCAAGAATATAAAAAAAACATTAGAAAGATAGAAACATTCTTAAACGGTAAAAAAGAAACAGTAATAAATGAATTAGAAAAAGAAAAGACAGGTTATATAAAAACTGAAGAGTTTGAATTGGCCCAAGGCATACAAAAAAAGATAGACATGATAAATTATGTAACAAACCCCTCTTATAGTCCATTCTCCTATGAAGACGACCCACAATTCTACCAAAAAAAAGTAAACCTTGAACTTGAATCGCTCAAGTTACATCTTTGCGGACATTATCCAAACCTAAAAAAAATGAATAGGATAGAATGCTATGATATATCAAATATCCAAGGACAATACGCAACAGGCTCAATGGTCGTATTCATTCAAGGAGAAGCAGATAAATCAAGCTACAGAAGATTTAAGATTCAATATCATACCAAACCAAATGATTATGAAATGATGAAAGAAGTGATAAGAAGAAGACTAAAACATAAAGAATGGAACACCCCGGATCTCATAATAGTAGACGGAGGGAAAGGGCAGGTAAATGCAGTTTATGAAGAAATCACAAAATCAAATCTTAACATTCCCTTAATAGGAATCGCCAAAAAAGAAGAAAAAATAATAGCTATTAAAAATATTAAAAAGGCCGGGTTTATAGAAATAAAGCTGCCACTAAACAATCCTGGGTTAAATTTGATCAGAAGAATTAGGGATGAAGCACATAGGTTTGCCATCTCTTACCATAAAATCCTAAGACGCAAATGGCTCTCTCTTATTTAAACATATTTGCTTTCTTATCAAAAACTCACCCGGAATACTAATCGCCCTCACATTAGCTCATTCACGATAACTAAAATTGACAAAATTAAAGAAAGTTTGATAAGATCAACTTATGAAACAGCTGATAAGAAAAATCTTTGTTTCAAGTATTGCTGTTTACATTGCTTCACTTCTTCTTACAGGATTAAAAATACAAGGAGGATATGAGAATTATCTAATTGCTGGGGTTTTTATAACTTTTGCAGACTATGTAATTAGGCCAGTCATTTCAATAATAACTCTTCCTTTCAACGCTATAACATTTGGATTATTTCAAGTAGTTGTAAATGCAATATTGCTTTATATAATTACTCTAATATACCCAAAACTATCAATAGGCTCATTTCAATTTCCAGGGATATCTTATTCAGGCTTCGCAATTCCAAGTTTTTATTCAAATGAGATTTTGTCATATGTGATAATATCTGTTACAATATACTCTGTAATAAAACTATTTTTTTGGTTGTTTGATGAAAGATAATGAATACACTGCTTTTTTTGCAAATAATTGTTTCTACCTTGCTAATTGTGTCTATAATCCTGCAGTCTAGAGGCTCTCAGGTTGGTATTGCATTTGGCGGAACAGGAGAAACATATAGAAGTAAAAGGGGGCTAGAAAGATTTCTTTATTATGTCACAATCATTCTAAGTGTCATATTTGCTTCATTATCAATTCTCCTGCTTCTTGTGAGATAGGTTTGGCAATTTACTTGCTCAAATGAATAATTTGAAATTTGTACTATTCTTTTATCAGAAATAAAAGCTTATGGTTTTAATTGCAAGAAAAAGATACCATATCTGGCTTCTGAAAGCATATTTTAAGAAGTTAAAGAAAACAATATTAACATCTCTAATTCTAGGTGTATTTGCATTCTTTGCAGGATATTTGCTCTTACAGTTTTATCTGTCACCACTATTGGAAAGAAAGGTTGAAAAAATTGGCTACGCAGGAGTGTATGATTTAAAAAATCTGCCGGAAGAAAAAGTATATGATCTAAGCGAAGGCTTAACAAAAATTGATCAAACTGGAGAAATAAAACCATCCCTTGCTTATAAATGGGAGATTAAAGATCAGGGCAAAAAATACATTTTTTACCTCAAAAAAAATATTAATTTTCATAATGGAAAAGAATTTACAGCAGAAACATTAAACCTAAATTTTAAAGATGTCCAAAAAAAAGTTTTAGATAAGTATAAAGTTGAATATGACTTAAAAAACCCTTACTCTCCTTTTCTTTCGCAGGTTTCAAAGCCTATATTTATAGATAATCTTTCAGGAGTGGGAGCATACAAATTAAATAAAATTGATTTTAACGCTGGATTCGTAAAATCGCTCACTATTCAAAACACAAAAGACAAAAGTAGTAAAAAGATAATTAATTTTTATTCAACACAGGAATCATTAAAGTTGGCATTTTTGTTAGGAGAAGTAGATAAAATTACTGGAGTTAAAAATTTATCTATTAAAGATAAAAGTTTCAAGGAATGGAAAAATGTAAAAATAGAAAAATACATCAACTACAATCAGCTGATAACTATTTTTTATAACAATAATGACCAGCATCTCCAGGATAAAAAACTCCGCCAAGCCTTAAATTATGCACTACCTGAAGAATTTAATCAGGGAGAAAGAGCATATTCCCCCATACCTCCAAACTCAATTTATTATTCTCAAACCCCTAATTACCAAATATCAGACATTTCTATAGCAAAAACACTACTGGAGAATAATGAAGTTGACAAAGAATTAGAGCTTACAACAACAGAGGAATATAAAGACGTTGCAAAGATTATTCAGCAAAGGTGGAAATCTTTAGGAGTCAAAACAAAAATTAAAGTTGTAAATGAAATACCTTCCAGTTTTCAAATCCTTCTTTACTCTTTTAAAGTAAGAAAAGATCCGGACCAATACACAATATGGCACTCAAATCAGGTTAACAATATTACCCATTATAGAAATCTTAGAATAGACAAACTATTAGAAGACGGAAGGTCAATATCGGACATAAATAAAAGAGTTGATATTTACGCTGATTTTCAAAAATACCTTATTGATGACGTACCTGCATCTTTTCTTTACTTCCCTTACGAATACAATATATATAAAAAATAAACCCCACAATATCGATTATCAGTGAAATCTGTAAGCAGCAAATTCATTTGCAAATGGTATATCTAGTACGTTCGAATTTTCTCAAAGACCCAAAACACACCGCCTATCTCTTTAACTAGTCTATAGTCCCTGTTTAGTTTTAAGTTCTCAACCATCTTAGCTTGTTCATCTGGAGAAGGTTTTGCAAAAACATCATTTAACAAAAACACAGTCATATCTGCCTCATAAACGCCATTTGGAACAGTGTAGATTTTTTCCCTATGAGTCAAATGCGCACCCAGATTATTAGTTGCCGCAACGCTAATATCAGAAGGAACCTGGGAAAGAAACCTCTTTATCTCTTTATTATTCGCAGTTCTACTATTAAAAACCTCAACAGAAGGATGCTGCGAACCTGGCAGAACACCAAACATCCAGGAGGACAACAAGGAAAAAAAGAGAATATAGCAAGTTAGAATTTTAATATTTACCTTGTTACATTTTGTAAGAATAAATTTTGCCCCATATACAGAAGAAATATACATAAATGGAATTATTGTTGCTGCATAATGAAAATTAATTGACATCATATTTTGATTTCCGGAGAGCAAATTAATAAAAAGGGTAGGGCCTGCAAAAATCAAATACCAAGGATTAAAAAGCTGTATGAAACCGGTTGACACCATTAATGTTGAAAAATATTTAAGGCTGTCAACAGTAATTAATGACAGAATGCTTTTATCAGGATATAAAACAATATTTTTTATTATTTGAGCGGGAGAATCACCAAATTGTTGATAATATGAAATAGCAAAATGATCCTGTCCTCTTGCTTGGGGGATGAAAACTGCAACAAGCAAATAAAACAAAAGTAGAGATGAAACAACCATAATAGCACCGTATAACCGCTTACCCTTAATAAGCATATGCAAACCAAATACTGCAGAGATTAAATAAACATTTTCCTTTGTAAGAACAGACAAAACCAAGAATAAAATAAAATACAAAACTTTCTTTTTGATATAGAAAAAGAATGCTGCAAGCAGAAATGTAGTAGCAAGCGTATTGGGATGAAAATCAAATAAATTTTGTTTTTGTAAAAGGGGGTTTAATAAGTAGGAAACTGCAAAAACAAGAGAAAGATTTTTAACTTCATGGATTTTGCGGCCAGTGCCATTAATTACCTCCTTGCTAATTAAGTATACAAAAATAGCACCAAATGACAAAACAATGGTCTGGATAAATAACAACATTCTTGGATCCTGCCATAAAACATAGAACGGAGCAAGCAGAATCAGTATAAAATCAGCATGAATTCCTAGTCTTGAAACAATGTTAAGACCATCTGGATTTGTAAGCGTAAATATCCTACCATTTAACGTATTCCAGACTGTCTGATCCATATTTCCCAAATCAAATCTTCCCGTAAAAAAATTAAGGTGCTTCTCAAAGGCAACATAATTAAAATAAGCGCTATAAATTATTGCTAAAAATAGAAGAATTACCGCGTGCTTATTTACAATTATCCAGTTAAATATTTGCTTGGCAAATGAAACTCTCTGTATGAAATACAATAAAGACAAATTTAAAATTTCAGCAACAATCATTGAGATTCTTGATACAACAGCTATTAAAGATGTAACATATAAAGGCAAAATATTTGATAGTCCTGCAATAAGAATAGCCTCTCTCACACCCAGTCCTGCAGGGGTAATTAATGAAATATACCCAATAAACCATGTTAAAACCAAAAATGAACAAATATATATAAAAAGCTGCAAATCAATATAGGCAAGTGAGGCAGAAATAAAATAACTCCCAATACCAAAAAATACCCACATTAGACAAGAAACTAAAAAGATGTCAAAAAACGGTACGTATTTTAAAAAGGTTTTTTTTAATCCCAAAAATCTGTATTTCTTAAATAAATAGAAAAAAACAAGGACAAAGCCTAAAAACAAACCAAATAACAAAATTGAAGAGTTAAAGTAATTTAAAGAACCTTGTTTAAATAAGATATTCTTCACATACATAAAACCTGGAATGCTTATAAAGGCACTGCTTACCACCATAATTAAAAAATCTACAAATATTAACTTAATCAATGTTTTATGAGGAATATTAAACCTTTTATTAAATACATCCACCCGGGAAGCAAAAGAAAAAATATTACCAGGAATATATTTCCTAATTTCTGTAAAGGAAAACAAATAAATAGAGGATACCAGCTCCGTACCGTATCCCATTTTTTCCAAAATCATTTTCCAAATCAATGATCTTATAAAATAAAAAACGGTTAAGCAGATAATTCCCAACCCAAAAACAGGAATATTGACTGAATTTATATCTAATTTAAGTTTGTCAAACGATGAAAAGATAACTTTGAAAATAAAGTAAAAAGATAATATTGTTAAGGGGTATCCAAGAAAAAATCCTGCCGCTTTTTTAAATTTACTAAGCCTCTCAATCATACTTCAAGGGGAAAATATCATCATCCCTAAATCCTTTGTTGATTATCAGATCAGCTATTACTCCTGTAAATACAATCTGTATTCCGGTTAATATTAATATTAATGCAAATAAAAACAATGGTCTTGTCCCAATGGGATTTCCCCCCAGCCAGGAAAATCCTAAATATATAAAAAATATAAAGCCAATAAGAAATACAAGACTTCCAAATTTGCCAAAAAAATGCAGTGGTCTTCTGGTATATCTTGTTAAAAAATAAACAGAAATTAAATCAGGAATATCTGAGATAAATTTAGTCATTTTGTATTTTGACTCTCCATATCTTCTCTCCAGATGTAAAACTTCAGTTTCTCCCACTTTGTAACCCATTTCACTTGCTATTAAAGGAATAAACCTATGCATTCCTCCATACAGCTTTAAATCCTTAGCAACACTTGATTTGTATATCTTTATTCCGCTATTTAAATCATGGATTTTCAAATCAAACAAAGTACTTATAATTTTATTGGAAAAGCTGGACAATATTTTTTTCTTAAAACTATCTTTTCTATCTTTTCTCCATCCGGTAACCAAATCATAATTACCTCTTTTGATTTTGCTGAATAATTCTTTTATACTTTGAGGATCATCTTGAAGATCTGCATCTAAAGTAACAATATATTCACCTTTTGCTTTTGAAAAACCCAGCATTAAAGCATATGTTTTTCCCACATTTTTTCTAAAAGAATAAACGCTTATATTTTCAAAATGTCTTTTAAGATCATTTAAGACATCAAGTGAGGTATCAGTAGAGCCATCATCTATAAAAATTATTTCATATGGCTTCTTAAAAGAGCTTAATCTGGTTTGCACCTTTTTAGTTAACTCTCTCAAGCTATCCTTTTCATTACATACAGGTATGACAATACTAAACAAAAAATTCATATTGGAATAAGTATAAAAAACTAGTTCAAGATCTTAACAAGTATAACAAAAAAACACACTATATAAAAGTATATTCTGATTGTCTGAAATTTAGCTTCAATTGTTATAATGGCCCATTTTTGTTAAAATTAGTATGTAAACGCGCCTATAACTATGCCCGTTATGCCTTCGTAGCTCAATGGATAGAGCGCTGGTCTTCGGAACCAGTAGTGAGAGTTCGACTCTCTCCGAAGGCGCCCTAACAAACAGGCTGAAATTGCTAATACAGGCTCTATTACAACCAAGCACACTATATAAGACATGCATTAGACATTAGTCGCTAGTCTCTGATAGAATAAGTTTTGTATTTAGTTTCAAAAAAAGCATACAATCAATACCAGACTATTTGAAATTTTATATTTGATATTTAAAATTACCCGCAAGGGTATGGGCCGTTAGCTCAATTGGTAGAGCAGCTGCCTCTTAAGCAGCAGGTTACAGGTTCGAGACCCGTACGGCTCACACAAAATCCCTAGGTGCACTACCTATTTCACCTCCCAGGTGCATAGGTAGAATCACATTATGAAAATCCATCAAATTTATAAAGATTATAAAATTCCTCAATCTCTCCAGGAACATATGCTTAGGGTTGCTGCTCTTGCACAAATTATTGTAGAAGAGTGGAAAGATCTCCAAATTGATAAACTTTCAATTGTCCAAACGTGTCTCTTTCACGACATCGCAAAGTCTATGACCTTTGATCTTGCAAAACAGAAGCAGTTTGGTATGTTAGAAGAAGACATCGAGAACTTAAGAAAACATCAGGAGAACTTAAAATCTAAGTATGGAAAAGATGAACATCTAGCAACAGTTAAAATTTGCGAAAAAATTGGCTTAAGTAAAACAAGTGTTAAACTCGTAAATAATTTAGAATGGAGCTATATTCCTCGCTTAATCAATAATAAAAACATTGAATCCCTAATCCCTATTTATTGTGATATGAGAATTGGCCCCAAAGGCATACTTTCTCTAAAAGACAGGCTTGATGACTTAAAAAACCGTGTTGGTATGGACAATTATCAAGAAACCCTAGAAAACGCAAACAAAGTAGAAGAAATAATAACCCAAAACATAAAGACCAACATTAACTCAATAACGGACAACCAAATAAACTTAAAGTTCAAAGAATTACTAAATACTAAAGTTTAAATCAAAATATTCCACCTCACAGGTACACAGGTGGAATCACATAAAAAAACACTAAATTTAAAAAAATAGTATAATTAAGACATATTATGAGTGCTGAAGATCTAGTATGTACATTAGACACAAGAATACAGGCTAATTCTGAAGCAATTAAAGCTTTATGGAAACCAGATGCAGAAAAAATGGTTGATCTAATTGATCAGGGAAATAGCTTGGTAATAGTTACAGCACCAGGAGGATCTGGTAAATCAGTTAACTTGGTGCCCAACATAGTATCGGTAGGAACAGAGAAAGGATATAGGTGTGCTAGATACGATTGTCAACGTTTAGCAGGATACAAAAATGAAGAAGTGCCTAAAGCAATAATTGAAGGAATTAATAAGCAAACAAGCGAAGCAGATTTTCAAAAAGTAGGAATTATTATTTTAGATGAATTACAAATGTTTAATGGAGATACATTGGTTAAAGTTCTAGATTTATTACATAAGCAAGGGTACAAAGGAGTAGTGGGCTTGATTCCGGTCAACATAACAGAACAAAGAGGGAGAAGAATTCAACCCTTAATAGAGGCTGAAAAAGTCATAGGCGGACAATCCACTATTTATGAAATGCACCCCAAACCACTTCCCAAAGAAATTGCGGTGGAATATTTAGAGCTCCGGGGAGTACCATCAGGGTTGACAAAATATATTGTTGATAATTATCCCTGCTATCCCAGAACACTGGAACTCCTTAGAGGAGAAAATAGTGAAGAAGAAGTTCTTCATACTTGGTATAATTTATCGCTTAAAGGTAGTGAGGGTTACGGATTTTCTGAAGAAGAAGCAGCAGAAGTAAATACGAGGCTTGGTCTCTTTCACTAAGCATAATAACATTCAAGATTAAACAGTTTGTTTCTATTTCCAAAACAGACTTCTTTCATATCTATCTGCCATATAACCATTTGGCTTAGTCTTAAGTTTATCTGTATAGATCAAAGATCCATTTCTTATGGTTTCCCCTCCATATTTTTCATTAATCCTATCTACTATTTTAACCACACCATCTAACCGCTTATTTTCAAACAAGCCAATCGTTGTAGTATTGTAATCAGTCAAATTAACTGTCCAAACCCTTATCTGTCTCACCATAGAATTCCATTTCCATTTGTCATAAATATATTTACAAACATCAAAAATATCTTTATCTAGATCTATGTATCTTAAAATTGTCTTCTCACTTGACTCGCTTCTGTCTCCAGATAAAGCCAGCCCAACAGTCCGGGCCTTTTTATTAAGTTTTCTAAGCTTAACCCCAACTTCACAACACAGCTCATACACAGTCTTCATTATCTTAGTTTGGTCATATTCATTTTGAGACAAACAATAATTTCTACCCACAGACTTAATAATTTGAGGCTGATCATAGGGAATAACGGAAGAATCATCCCGGAGGTAAGCAAGTTTTTTCAAATGATCTGCCATTACATTTCCAAACTCTTTTTTCAAAACTAGAAGAGAAGCTTTCTGTAAATGTTCAAAAGTATAAATTGACAAACAGTTTAGTCTTATTTTTAATCTCTCACCTATCCCGCAAATATCGGTAAGCTCAGTATTCCTATAAAAATGCTGTAGATTGTCTTTGTCTATAACAGCAAACCCATCCGGCTTATTTGTGCCAGAAGCAAGTTTTGCCAAAAGTTTATTAAAAGATACGCCTACACTTAACGTAATCACTTCACCTATTTCTTTTTTCAGTCTATTCTTAATATCTTGTGCCACCCACTCAACAGATTTATGCAAG
>QZIP01000033.1 GCA_003599595.1 Candidatus Parcubacteria bacterium | reverse complement strand
TTACCGACGCCAGAAGATTTCCACCCACACCTTCTCGGTGCCACGGATCACCAGGATGAACTTCTTGCCATCCTTGTGAACCTTCTTGATGGTCTTCGGAGCCATTTCCCAGCCAGCCTTCGTGATTTCCATCTCAGACTCCTTGAGAAGAGAAGAGGTAACGGCATTCACGTCACTCCCACTCTTCCATGAGAGGGAGTTCGTGACGGTCGTTACGATTTCAGTTCGAGGTATCCATCATTGGGGAAATTGTACGGTCCTCGATACACTTCCACATTTTTCAGGAGGGCGAATTCTTGAGAAGGATTCTTGACCACCACTTCACAATCCCCGCGAAGGATCAAATCCTTGTTGAGTTTCGTGATGATCTCGCTTAGTTTCATACTGGTCTCCTTGAAAGAAGAGAAAACCAGTGGGCCATTGCCCTCACAGCTACTGGTCTAGCTGGCAACTCTTTGTTCTCGACGGTTGCCGCCGTCTTGGTATACCATGCTCGGCCAGTCAAGCTGGATGGAGCATGGAGGGACCAAGAATCCAGGGCCGATTCGTGTACCCTCGTCCCATGAAGAGGGCAGACGAACTGGTCATAGATTAGTTGATTGAATTTCAGGAATGAAAAGAAAGGGGAGTGGGTTGGGCACCCCACTCCCCTCGTCCCAGGTTAGGACTTCGGGATGAAGAAGAGGTCCAGGATGCCGCCGTCAACCTTCGTGCGGACGACAGCCAGGCCGACCTTCAGCTTGGCGTTCATCCAGTACTCGAGGTGCTCGAGGCAGCGTTCGGCCGACAGGCCGGCACGCTTCCCGATCTCGATGCAGTTAGCGGGCTGCTCGAGGGAGTACGTCGCGAGGTTGATCCGGTTCGGCTGGGAGCCGGGCTTCGTCCGGTAGGCCGGACCCTCGTTGGGGTTCGACTTCACGACCGGCTTGGCCACCGGAGCGGGCGGAGCGGGCGGCATGAAGTCGTCGATCGACACCTTCACAGCCGGAGGCGTCTCGAGCATCGTCGGGCGGCGACCCGACACGATTTCGTCGGCCCACTTCTCCTGGGCGTTGACGTGCTCATCACCGTGGACGTGAACCAGTTCCTTCGTCGCCATGATACAGACTCCTACAGAAAGAGAGAGAACCTTAGCGGCGGAAACGCCCGCCGCTAAAAACGAGACGCGAGCCGAAATAAAAGGTTTTAACTTTTTTTCGTGGCCCCGGTTTTAACCCCGGTGACCGCCCCGCCCCGCGTTAATAACCCGACGGGCGGGAAAATTAAAGGTTTTCTAAAACCTTTTATTTTTCCAAACGTCCTATTTTTAGCTTAAAGGGGGGTGTTGTTCTCACACGGGAGTCCCTCCCGCATAAAATCTGAGATGTTTTTCTATCTCATAAATTATTATAACCATTAAGAGGATTAACTAATGAATGATGAAATCGAAAATTTGATCAACAAACTGAGGCAGCTGCCAAACGTAAACGTATACAATCCTGCTAAAAAGCAAATCAAACTCCAACAACACCCCATCACTGATGAAGCCAGAGCGTTACGAGATGAAGCTGAGAAACTAGGTTTATATTTGTTTATAGAAGGGGACTATATTGATTTTGAAAAATATCTCTAAAACGTCACCCTAATTTTCTACTGCACATATTTTTCACTCAGGAAATCCATATAATAGTTTATAATTGAATACCTTGCCTCCTTAGCTCAATTGGCAGAGCTCTGGTTTTGTAAACCAGAGGTTCTCGGTTCGAGTCCGAGAGGAGGCTTTTATTTATTTTATTCATAAACCTTTCAGTTCCACAAACGTCTTATAAATAAGGAGATATAATTATGAGTAGTTATGGAGACCATCATTCATATTCAGATCCAGAAATGGATGCAAGGTATTCGAGATATGTGCAATGGGCTGAGGCAGAGGAGAAGAGAGAATGGAATGAAAGGAAGAAGTTGTTTAAGAAAGAACTTCCACACCCAGAATGGGCTAAAGTAGAAAACAGTACATTTGTAACCAATTTTAATAATTGGTGTTTGACAGAAGCAGCTGAAGTATTAGGGATAGATATCAAAACTCATTTGGAAGATTATAAACCAGCACTATTGGAACATTGGACATTACATCCAGATGGATTTGTTTGTAGACACACAGAGTTCACTTCTGAGATTAGAAAACTAATATGATGAAATTCCTAAAATGGATTAGGTTGATATTTTACTTACTATGGGGAATGTTCAACATCTACTTGCTATTTGCCTATCCTGGGTGGATAATAAGTGTGTTGTACATTGGAAATATTGTTTTGAGTGTTCATGAAATATTTGACATCTGGTCCAATAAATAATCAATAAACTTTTCAAATTGATCAACGTCTAGGTTTTAGGGAAAGCTATTAAAAGGAGAGTTGAAATGTTGGAAGTTGATCGAGATGCTATGATTAGGATTTATTCCAAATGTGGATTTAATTCTTCACATCTTTGGACTAACGAACAATTGGCACATAGATCTACCATGTTAGATCATGAAGATTTATCAAGAATTGTAGATCCAGAAGATAAAAATGTATTAATTGATGTATTAAATAACACGTTCGGAGAAACTATCAAAGTTGTAAATTCTGTTGAACCATTTGAATTAGTTAGTCAAGTTATCGTGAATATGAATTAATAGAAGAGCATAAACATGAAAGAAAACCGAAGACAGTTTTTAAAGAATGTAATAACTGCAACTGGTGGAATTGCATTTGGTAGTGGACTATTAACTTGTGTACAGCAATCAGTTCCCAAAGTACTTTTTTCATCTTTTCTTGAAAAACAAGAAATTGAAGATCATTTTGATTTTTGCAATACTTTTGTGAAACAAACGTTTTATTTCAAGTTTGAAAAATTTGAAAATATAGATGGTAATACCATATTTGAAGTTATGCAAAAAGAGTTTGAAAAACATAAAATGGTACATCCACCAGGTTCAGTATTAACTTCTAGTAATTATTGTGTTAGTCCTGATAAAACAGTAATTTCTGGATACCTTAGATATGCAATGATAAACGTATGAAAAAGAAACTTTCCAAATCGGAAGATAAAGATTTTGAAGGGATGAAATATGACATCATGTCTTTGTGGTCATTTTGAGTGGTGTGACAAATGTCGTCCTAGCACAAATCAAAATAAAGAATTGAAATGTCCAGATCATCCCAAATATCAAGCTAAACGCGCACCAAGAGGTAAATGTAAAGTTTGTGAAGCCATTTGGGTATTAAAAAGTTTGAAGATTATATCTTGAAAGGATGAAGAAAAATGGTTCCATTTTGGGTTTTCTTTGTAGTTTTTTTAGTTGCGTCATTGTTTGTATTTATAATAGTAGGGGTAACAAACCGTCGTTTTTCTGAAAAATGGCATGTAGTAAATCGTTGTGTAGGTTGTAAGAAGGAAGTAGCTCAATTGTGTACATTTAGATGTTGTCCTGATTGTGGTTATATGGACCGATATGGTGATTGGGTAGAATGTAGAATACGACGTTGGAAAAATGGTGAGTGGGAATATAAAGAAAAGGAGTGGTAATGGAACTTTTGGCTTTAGCTGTGCTTCTATTTTTAGGTTCACTTTATCTTATGTGGGTGTTAGGTACTTTTGATCCAGATATAACAAGTAACCAAGTTGGCGCTTGGCATTTTGCATATTTTTGTATGGATTGTAGTAATGAGTTATCTCGTAAACATCTTAGGAGTCAAATTTGTCCATTTTGTGGTAAAATAGGAAGTCCATTTGAATTTGATTGGACAATTAGGAAAGTAAGACGATTTAACAACGGTAAAGTTGAATACAAAGAAGAGGAGAAGTAATGAAAACGGTGCAAATAGCAACTTGTCAATGTCAAAATTGCATTCATTGCCATGGCGGTGGGTGCGGAGAAGAACCAGATTATGTTATTAGATTTAAAGAACATAATCGCAAAGCAGAAGTCGCAGTATGTGAATACTGTAAGGCATGTTTGTTAGGAGCATTTCCGAGTGTGTTTGAATTAGTTGTAAGGGAGAAGTAATGCCAGTAAAAAATTTAGATGGCGTGTTTGGTAAAACTGAAATAGAATCTGCTGCAGAAAGAATAATCTTTTTATGTGAATTGTATGGTACATGGTCCACAATGATTTGTTATGAAAATATGCAAACTGGATCTGAACAATATGGATTCTTACACCTTCTACACAATCAGTACATGATTTACATGCCAGAAAGAGGATTCTATCCAAATAAGGATTTCATTAATGTAATAAACAAAGCAAGACCAGGAGAAGTGAGTTTACCTGGGGATGGAACGTTTGAGTGTTTAGCATCTACTATTTATGGAAGTATGAGTATAAAATGAGTAAAGAATCTAGAAGAATTAGAGATGAAATATTAAGCAGGTGGCCCAAACTAGGTGCAGTAGTAAAAGCAGAACGTTGTTGTAGAGAAATTAGGTTAGGGGCTTCCACATTTGATGTGGGTGATATAATAGAAGGTTGGAACACCGATACAGATGAGTTTGAAAAGTGGGAAGTTGTCAAGCTGACAAATGATAATTTAAATCCATTGATAAGGAGATTAAGTTAGATGGCTAACGTGAACTTTCTATCCAAGCCAATTAAGATTTACTGAGCTGTGGTAGTTGGTTATGGCACAGTTGTGCCTGAAGGCTCATTACCAGTTTATTCAGTAGACACTGAGGAAGAAGCTAAATCACTACTAGTTTTAGCTTGCAACACAAATTATAAAGGTCAGTATATTGCTAGAGAGTTAGTAGAAGAACAAACAATAGATAATCTATTTGCATTTGGACGTAGGTTGGATGAATGTTGGAAAATGATACAAAACACAAAAAAGAAGAAGAAAAGAAATGAAAATTGAAAAACAAAATGTAGATCCACAAAAAGTAGATGTTATGCGAGATGAATGTGGAGTAAGTTATGTTTTACCCAAAACCATTTCTAAAATGGAAAAAGAAATAAGTTTTGGAAATGGTTTAATCACTCAAGCTGAGATTGGTTTTTTATATAAATTGGTTGGTGAATGTCTAGATATCTTATTTGGATTACAAAATAGTGATGGTAATGTGCGAGATGTTAAAGAGTGGAGAGGTTGGTGTAATGCAAGCGCTTTTACATTAAAAGAAAATGCAAGTCAAATATATATGATGCTTACGAATGAAAAGGTTATCAAGACAGAGCCAATTTTAAATCATTTTGAACAAAACACCAAAAAGAAGAAAAAGAAATGAAAGAGCAAGATATGTGTTGGTGGTGTGGTAGAAATGTACACACAACTAAGACCGGGTCACTAAAGTACCACAGATGTGCAGGCGGGGTTAGATGTGATGGATCAGGACAAATAATGCCTTCAAATCCAAATTATGGTAAATATAATGAAAAACTAACTAGATCTCAAAAAGAAGAAATGTCAAAGTTTATAAAAGTTTTTGTTAGGAATGGAAATTATTATAATAGTTAAAAAATAATGGAAAATTGTCAGGAGAGGGAATGAGAGACTTTTTATTGTTGTTACTGGTATTGATTGTTTGTTTTAGTGCTTTTTATATAACTTTTGGATTATGGATTGGTATGTATTGGTGGAGTTCTATTACAAATGGAAATGTAAAATTGATGTTTAACAAGCTTTGGGTAATTCCATGGTTAGGAATTACTTGGCTTTATTACTATAACAAGGATCTACCAGAATGAATGAAGAAATCTTTTTAATTGATTTCCTCGAAATAGACGAAGTACTTGAAATGTTGAAAGAACAAGCAAAGAAAGAATATCCTGATAAAAAATTTATTCCGTTTTGGAAATTGTACTTACGAGGAAATGAATTAATTATCAAATCAACTGTCAGTGATGGGAAAATTGGCGAGCAAGAACAAGTTGAATTATCTAAAATCATTAAAAATAATGCATCATAGTTGTTGGTATGATAAAGGTGGAGTTAATGGAAATTATTCTTGTGAAGAATGTCAATTGGAAAAGGATTTAAAGAAAGCAACTAAAATGATAAAGCTATCAAATGGATATTGTTACGATATGGGATGTGCAGCTGGCGCGTTTGGATTCCTTAATGGATGGTGGTGGGAACGTCCATTATGTTGGACTGGTATTCTACGTCCCCAAGATTGGACTATTACCACTAAATCTTTGACAATGTCACCAATCAAGGGTAATCTTAAGATTTGGTGGCCATTCAACTTATATCGTAACTGTGTACAAACTTTCCATGATGGTGTAAATAGTGGAACTGTGAATGCAGTTGGAATGACTAATCCTAGTCTCCCTGTTTGGATTAGAGATTATTATCCCAAAGTCCAGAAACTTGGATTGAATGTAATAGTGAATGTTATTCCATACACAGTTGAAGAAGCTGAGTTTATGGGAATGTTGTTAGATGATTTGAAAGATATTAAAGGAGTGGAGTTAAATCTCAGTTGTCCAAGCTGCAAAAAGACAGAATCCGACCCATACGATTTAGTCAAAGCATTGAAATCAAATTGTAAACACCCTCTAGGTATCAAATTAGGATACTCTGATGATTTTAATGACAACGTTATTGTTAAAGATTGTGAGAATTATATTGAGTTTGTTACTCTGATTAATTGTGTCAAATGGGAACAACTATATCCTAACACACCTTCCCCACTTGCTCCTTACGGATTAACTGGAGGAGTCTCAGGAGCTCCGATCAGATCTCTAGCAAGAGCTTCTTTAGCAGCTTATAAAGCTTCTGGATTGAAAGTTCCAGTTGTATCTTGTGGTGGAATTGAAAGTGAAGGAGAAGCTTACAGTAGATTTGTAATGGGAGCTAATGCAATACAAATTGGTGTTAAAATTAAAAATGATCCAATTGGTGCTCAGAAGATGTTTGATAGCATTGTAAGCAACATAAGGAAGTAATATGTTAGATAGTATGGGTCCACTTAGGAGTTGGTATTTCTACTCTCATGATATACCACAAGAAACTAAAGAGAAGATTTGGAAATGGTTGGATGGATTCACAATAGAAGAACTTTCTATGTTAGATGTGATAGTGGAAGACATTAGAAATGAAGAAACAGAGTTTACAAATAGAGCATTTTGTGAATTAATGGAAGAACATAGAGTTGAACTTCATGCAGTAATGGAAGCAACTAAAATGTTAAAGGAAATGAAATGAATAAACCAGAATGTTCAGGATGTAATGATCAACTAGGATGGTATAGTCCAGATAACGGTCAATGGGTATCATGTAAATGTAGCGGAAATAGAAAAGCTGGATATGAAATTCCAGATTTTATTATAGATTGTGATGAGCTTGCTTCATGTGATCAGTGTAATGAAGACAAACCATCAATTAGATTAGCTTTTATGCACATTTGCGAAAATTGTTTGGAAAGAGCACAAAGAGCTTTTGATTGTTGGGGAATGTTGATGAGTGAAGTAGAGGCTGAACATGAAAAAGGCTAAGAAAACTGTTTATAAGAATTATTCATTCTTTTGGAATACTAATCTTTCAAACGGAAGAATGAAGGAAATAGACAAATGGATTGGAACTCTTACACCAGAGCGAAAAGATATGATTCGTGATCTTTTGAAAGATGAAAGAGATGAAGCATTTTATGATGCATATGAGGAGTATGGAATTGAATAATCATGAAGAATATGTAGCAACAATATCATTAATTATGGGAATTCCATCTATAATATTTTCTCTTACAATACTTGTTTGGTATTTTAGTCTATGTTTTCGTAAAGAGGAAAATATTAAGAAATGGGAGGATGATGCTTTTTATTTGGCAAGCGCATTTTTAGGATATCCAATGGCTTTATTAGGCGCAAGTAGTTATTACACATATTTGGCAATTAGGTATTTTTTAGATAAATGAATAAACCAAAAAGACAACATCAGAATAAACTTTGGATGGATAAACAATTTGAGTGGTTAACTCAGCATCCATGTTTTTGGTGTGATAAAATGCTAACCAGAGTTTTAGCTACTGCTGACCATCTAGTTCCTCAATATCTTGGCAAAGAATGGGAAAATGACAGAGTTATTTCCTGTAATAAATGTAATGGTGAACGATCACTTATCTCTTCTTTGGCTGTAATACTCAAAACCCAGGAGAAATGGTCTAAAAGAAATAAAAGAAAATGGACCGATCAAAGATTAAAAATTCGCCCATTACTACACAAGTTCAGAGATTTGATTTATCAAAAAGTTACAGACGATGGAATCAAATCTATTTGTTTAGATGAAATTAACATGGTGATCAGAACTCAACCAATGAAATTTAAGGAGGAAGAATGAAAAAGTTATTGTTTATTTTGTGTTTTATGATTATTGGTTGCGGAAGTGATAAACCTCTAACTGGAGAACCAGTTTCAGTTGGTGGTCGGTTTTATATGAATAGAGTAATAACGACTGTTAATGGCGTGGAGAAAGAATTGGAGAGTGAAGAAACAGTTGAAGTACCATTATTGGGTTATCTTAAAATATATCTACCATGCGATTACAATAATCTATATACATGGGAACTGACAAAACCATATCCTAAAAACGACAAATCGTTAAATGATTTCAGAATGGATGAAATAACATATGTCAATAATGTAGGAAAAAGTGTTCCAACTCAAGTTTGGGGATTTATTGTTCATGAATCACAAAAAATTGAATTCTTCTACTATAAAAAGAACGTATTAGATAATTTGGCACCACCAGATAAAATATTGAAAAAGTTTGCAGTCATGGTGAAAGTAAATGAAAACAAACCTGCTTACGAGTAAAAAATGAAAAGTTGCAAGAGATGCAAAAAGTATGAAGTAGAATATGATGTTCCTGGAAAGTGGTGTAGATTTTGTTGGGGTAAATGGTTTTACTACCCAGACTTTTGGGATTTTGCATGTCCTAGAGAAAAACATGAATACAAACTTTTTGTTAAAAGAACATGTAGAAGATATGGTCCAGCTATAAAAGCATAAACTTATTAGTCCTCGCAACGTCTTAATTTTATGTCCCAAAAGGAACTTTTAAACGCGATTTGTGAAAATCCATTTAATGATGATTTACGTTTATTATATGCAGATTGGTTAGAAGAACAAGGAGGTTTGGATTCTGAACGTGCAGAACGAATTAGAATCCAAATGGAAATTGCTAAGCAGTTTGATCCTGACAAAAGACCACTAGCCAGCCCAGAAAATGATAAACATCAAGACTACATCACCAGTGTATACAACAATCACAAAGAGTTGATGGCACTAGACTGGGTTGATTTTATAAACTGTAATTTAATTCAAGATAAAGACACCAAGCTTGATACCAAAGTTGAATATAAACGAGGATTAATAGAGAAACTGCAAACTAACAGGTTGTGGTGGTATGACTATGGATCAATTGTGGTAAAACATAATCCAATCCTAAAATTAGAGTTTTATGATTTCTTTCCACTCCATATCGGACCGTTTCCAGGTGGATGCTTTGTACTTCACTCAAATGATAAACCAATTTTTCCAAATGTAGACAGTTGGTCGTTTTTTGGCAGTCCAGGAACTATGAGAACAATGTATTGTAATACCTTGCTAGAATGTCACAAGTTTATATCTGAACAAGGTATTAATTGGGCTAGAAATAAGGCTGGAATGAAACCACTAGATTTTCAACTTAAAAAGGTGTTATTATGAAATGTATTGTTTGGTTATTTGTATTAGTTGTTTTGTGTCTTATGGGATATTCCTTTTATGGTAGTTATTTGCATTACAAGGATCAAAAAGCCAAACATCAAGCTCAAAAGCTGTTAGATGAACAAATTAAAGTTACTAAATCAACAATGAAACAGATTCTAAACTCTGAAGAAGAATTTACTAAGCATATTGCTGTTCCTAAACATGATGCATGGGGAGTAGAAATATTGAGTCAAGTGGGATATGAAGAAAGTGATGTGTTTGGTAGACCAAATACTGTTAAATATGTTTATCTCTGGTCAGCTGGCCCAGATAAAACATACTACACAGATGATGACATTCATATGACAAAAGAAGCTTTGAATTGGAATAGTGTTGGAAAGAGGTTTGGTAAAGCGTCTCGGGAATTTATCAAAGGTATTTTGAACAAGTAGGAGAGTGTTATGGTTGAAGCTAGATTAGGTACTGCAAATATAGAATACCAACAAACAGTTCATGATATGAAAATGGGGGATTTAGCGATTGTCACACATGACAATCATTACAAGGGAATTATATTGTTTAAAGCAGAACCAACTTGGGTGGTTTCTATAGAAGATCCAAATGGTGCTAGATGGCCTTCTTCTAGTCCTTGTCAAGTTAGAATTCTCATCCCAGGTGAACAAGTAGTTTTAACGGTTAAAAAATTAGGTGTTTAATGACTGAAGAATTATGGCTGACTTCTAATGGTATAGAACATATGGTTAGGTTTCTAACCAGTTATATGCCAAGGGAAGGTGAGCAGTATTTTGAGTTGTTTAGAGGGATCAAAGTTTCATTCAGAAAATTGAGATTGTACTGCAAAGCAATTGCTAAACATCATTATGATTTAGGCCATGTAATTCATTTAGATAGTATGGACCAGTCAGAACCACAACTTCTTATTAGAGATGTAGAGTTTTGGAATAGAGCTTGTAGTTCTGAAAAAAAAAGACCTATTGCTGCAAATTTATTACGACATATAGTTGGTTCTCCTTATCGTCCACCAGGAACTACAAAGTGTGAACATTGTAAGGGGGAAGGACAATTTTGGGAATTTGATAAAATATCTTCATATAAACACTATATGATTCCTCCTGGTCATTATGAGAAGTGTTATAAATGTGATGGAAAGAGTTGGATTGGAAAAGATTATCCTAAAGAATGGCCATCTAAGGTGTTACAACTAGCAGAAACCATTAATAATGGTGAACAATGTGGGTTTGCTTTGAGAGATGAATTATTGGATTTAGGACAACCTGATTTGGCAGAACACTTTATAATAGATGAAGGCCAACATCCCGAAGGTTGTTGGGCAGTTGATTTTATTCTAGGTAAAGAATAGAGGTGATATGATTTCTCGAAGAGAAGCTATTGCTGGAATTTTAGGAACTGCAGGATCAGGAATTGTCATTCAGGAAACCCAAGGACAAGAAGTTATAGTAGAAGATACAAAACCATTTTATGTACTTAGAATGCCTAGTGTAATGCCTGAAGAAGCGATTGAATATGTTAAGAAGCAATGGAATGAAAAGATTGGTGACAAATGCACGTTGATTGTCCTGCCTTGTGGTATGGATATTCAGCCAGTTCATTCTTTCCAATTACCAGGAAAATATGCTGTATATGAAAAGTATGGAGAATTGACCAGAACTGTTTCCTTCCAAACGTTGGAAGAAATGAACTCTTATTTGAAGATAAAAAAGGCTTAATCATGAAGTATTTATTGTTTGCTGGTATCTTGTTCGCTGCTGGTTGTATTCCTACTTCCAATACTCCGCAGAAGGTAAGTCCACCTTGTGCTCCTTGTACTAAGGAAGAGTATAAGGCAGTTCCTGCTGGTTGTACTTGTGGTTCTTTGAACTGTAAGTGTACTTCAGGACAATGTAAGTGTGATGGAAAGCAAAATTGCGACCCATCTTGTGATTGTGGAAAGAAGTAAAACAAATCCCGGAGGAGGAGTTTTATGAAACGGATTATTTGCTTCTTCATAGGCCATAATTGGAAAAGAAATTTCAAATATTGTTTGTTTTATTTGTGTAATAAGACGCATTGCATTCGTTGTGATGCTTGTTTTATGAATTCAATCACAGACTAAAGGAAAATAAATGGAACTACGTAAATTAGAAGTCAAATATGAACCCATTGGCGCAATTTGTGATATGTGTAACAACAGTTGTGCCAAAGATCCTGAAATGAGTGAACATACTCATGAGTATGGAACACTAACTGCCAGCTGGGGGTATTGGTCAGATGGTAAGGATTTAGATCATGAAGAGTGCCATCTATGTGAAAAGTGTTTTGATAAAGTAAGAGAGTTTATAAAGAGTCAGGGAGGAAATGTAAGACAAATAAAGTTTGCGGAATTTGCATCCACTGGACCTTCTTATCGCCATGAAATGGATGTAGATTTCAAATTACTTCCTGGAATGACAATATCACCATTCTTGGTACCACAAGTAATCAAAAATCTTGATGATATTAAAGCTAATGAAAAACGCAAGGAGAAAGAACTTGTAGAAGCTGAAAAAGCTTCGTTTAAAGGAATGATAGAAGAAGGATATACAAGAGAGCAATTGAAAGAAACATATGGAATGACTGATGAGGAATTAAATTGGAGATTGGAATGAATAAAATTTGGAAAACAATTGCAAACGGATATGGATATTCTAAATTAGAAGATAATGATGTTACTGACTATGAATTGTTACTAGAAACGTTTGAAAGGCTTAACATTTTAGTGCAAGAAGAGGTAGTTAGTTCTTTTGGTTTAATTTGGTACCAAGTTCCTAAAGATTTAAAAGAACAAATTAAATTAAGTTTCAATGCAGTTGGATGTTGGTTTTGTTTTGATGAAGATAAAAAGTTTATTGGGTATGGTGTGGGAGATGAGCGAACTTGTTTTGAACGAAATCCAAAATGGTTTAGAATGGCTGGCAAGTAGAACCTGTATAGAAGTATTGTTGTTTTTGGTATGTGAAGCAATTGTTTTATCAATTGCTTTTTTCATTTGAATAGAAAACTTTTTATTGGTTACAACGTCTAAGGTTTAGGAGGATATTGTGGAAACTATTAAATATGATTTTCAAAAGGGAACTGTAATTCAGTACTTGTGTGATCTTGATTCAGATCTATTTACTGGAACATTTGATGAGATCGAAGCAAACATTATTTTTAAAAAGTTAGAGATGATTGAAACCTATCAACAAAAAGAAAACTCAATATCAAGTAATTTATATGAAGGAGAAAAATACTGTGATGGAACTACTTATAAAACAGTAAAGTTTGATTCATTTTACGTTGAATCTTATTATCTTCCGTATTCTGAGGAACAAGAGTTTGCTGTTTATGGTGTTCGTAAAATTCTTCCTGAAGAATATGAAGCTGTAGAAGCCAAAAAGAAAGCTGAACAAGAAGCTATTGTAAACAAAGATAGAGAAGTGTTTGAAAACCTCAAGAAAAAGCACGGATGGAGTTAAATCATGATTGAATACAATTTCGATAAAAAGACTGTAAGACAGACACTGACTACTATTGGCACATATGAACTTGATGGTAATTTTGAAGTTGTTTTGACCAAACTTAATGAGAAATTGTTAGAATATGTACGATGCTACAAACTTGATGAAAGAAAAATTACAGAAGGTAATTATCGTGGCGGTGGATATTGTGATGGAACAAAAGAGAAGAGTGTAAGATTTGATTCATTTGATTTAGAATATACTGATTATGGAGAATATGACAGTAGTCCTGTGATTAAAATTTGGGGAAATAGGAAAATGCTCCCAGAAGAAATTCAAGCTATGGAATTGAAAAAGCAGGAAGAAAAGACTTCTAAAGAACAAAGAGATAAGAGTGATTTTGAACGGTTGAAGAAACAATATGGATGGAGTTAATTATGTTTGTATTTGATGAAGAAAACAATTGTTTTGTATTTGTAACAGTAATTAGACTTGAAGTGCAAAATGGAAAAGAAGTAGTAGTTTGCAGATCTCCTTATAAGTCTGATTTGAAAGGATGTAATTATTATGGTTACAGGCATGATGAATTTACAGTAACCAAACCCAAAGAAATTGAAAGGATTAAGGACAGGTTATGAATGTCATCAAAACTGAAAGAGGATTTGAGGTTCTTGAACATCCAAGATATGTAGAACCTCATGATAAAATAAGACTAGCACAACAATCTTCAGCAATTGGAGATTACAATCATTCATTTGAAAATCCAGGTTCTTCTTATTTATGGATTGGTGAACATCATCACTTAAATAAAGAAGAAGTTCAACAATTTATTGAACACCTCCAAAATTGGTTGAAAACAGGTAAATTATGAAATTCAAAGGATGGGATTGGACTGAGTTGACTAAGGCTTTTAGAATCAAGGTCAAAGGAAAGGATGACGATCAACTTCTACAAGAAACCAAAGATTATTTACACAATTGTTTGTACAATGGTTCTAAAAAAGAAAAGAAATGTGCTGATACAGTTAGGGAGTTTCTGAAAGCACTTTATAAGGATTCCAGAAAATGGGATTATAGATATCCATTGTGGAAGGGTCTTGGTGAAATAAAACATGATGAAACATTAATTATTTACACAGTTAGATTATTGGAAGACATGTGGGTATAAAACTAATACAAAAGTCATATACATACTCCATTTCAATGTGTATTGGGAGCTGGACATGAATAATATCTATTATATGGACAAGGTGGATTTTGATTATGAACTTGGAGAAGCTCTTGGTGGTAGTAAAGTATACATAGATGAACAAGATTTAAGAAATCATCAACCCTGTGTTGAAAGTTGTGGCATAGTTACAGTTAAAGTTACGTTACATGAAGTTATTAAATATAGTGATTTTGAAAGTAGGTGTGAGAGAACAAATTCAAGAGAACATGAAAGAAATAAGATTGAAGCTAAAAGAACAGCAATTGATAGATTGAAGGAAAGAATTGTACTTCTTGAAAAAGAAATTGAAGAGATTGAGAAAACTGATAATGAATGGGTTAAGATATCAGATTTAATTCCAGAATCTAAAAAAGAAGCTTTTAAGGAAAGAGTAAAACAGTTTATAGAAAGAGAAGATGAAATTTGACAAAAATACTTGATGAAGTTGAATGTTTAAATTGGTATGATGGTCCATTAATTTCCATTTGCAATGGAGATGATGGGAAATTGTATTATTGTCACTGGTCTGGTTGTGACAAAATGCAAAATATATGGATGGCAACTCCAGTATCATTGGAAGATATAGATTTGATTAAAACAGGAAAGGTTGATATCAAATCTATTTTAACCAGACCAGAAACTAAATTGTTCAGTGATATTGATATGGTTTTAACAAATGATCCGATTGATCCTGAAGGAATTCCAAAAGCTGGTATAACACTTTTCCATAAGGAGGATTGTAACTGTGGACACTCAGACTCAAATGGATCGAAATGATCCACCAGTTAAGTATACTGCAACAGATGCACCTAAAAGGCCAGAGCCTGCTAAGAAAATGAAGATTGAAGGAGATCGATTGTCATTAATTCTACGAATTACCATCATGGTTATTATTGTTTATACGTTATTACATTTCTTTGTTTTGAATTAAGGATTAGTATGAACAATTATTGGACTAGTCACGGAAGAGTTGTTGATTCTCCTATGCACAGAAAATTTCCTCATAGGGATAACCAAATCACAAACATTACTATGGCAGGGTATCCTGAATTAGATGGCGTGGCTGTGGCTTGGTTAGAATTTGAAGATGGTGAAGTGTTTAACAAAGATCTACGCGATAGATATATTAAAAAATTTACTCCAGTGGAATATATTGAGGTGGATTGGTAATGAAAACAAACAAGGATAATGTTGCTATTTGCAGAGAAGTGTTATTGGAAAGAGCTCTCGCAGCAGCTCAAAATGTAATTGGTTGGTATGAAATGGAACATGATAGAGATAATTACGATGATGAAGACATGCCAGAAGATTTAGTTGAATCAGAACAAGAACTGAATTTTGCAATTGAAGCTCTTGAGAATTTTGATAAAGGGAAGAAATAATGCCAACAATTGGATTGTTTGATTTAGATGGGAGTTTAGCTAATCATGATGAAGCATTACTTAGGGATATATCCAAAATAGCTGCTCCTAATGATAACGTTGTTACAGGTGAAAACTTTTGGAAGTTAGATGAACTTCCATATATGAAAGCAAGATTTGATTTGATTAGGAATCAACCTGGGTGGTGGCTAAGTTTAAATCCAATTGAAAAAGGAATGAAAATATTCCATGCAGCTAAGGAAATTGGATTTTGTTGTAATGTACTAACTAAAGGTCCAAAATCAAAGCCTTTAGCATGGAAAGAGAAACTAGAGTGGTGTCATAAGTATTTAGGTGATGAGCATCATGTTCATGTTACTATGAACAAGGGTATTGTCTATGGAAAGTTTTTATATGATGACTATCCAGATTATATGACAGCATGGTTAGAACATAGACCCAGAGGACTGGGTATTATGCCAGTTACCGAATCAAATAAAGATTTTAATCATCCAAATGTCATTAAATACGACGGCGATAATTATGAAGAGGTCGTAACGGCTTTAAGATTGTGTTATAAGAGAAAAACTGGTGAGCCATTAGAACTGAGATGTAGTGAATGTAATGGAAAAGGTTGGAAGTTTGTAGTTTGCTATGCATTAGGTGTGATTTCTTGTCCAAAATGTGGTGATCCAAACGATAAGCCTGGACAAACATATAATTGGCATTATGATGAAAATGGAATAGTTGTTGTTAAAAAGGGTCCATATGTACCAAAGAGTATAAAATGAATAAGAAGCAAATGTTAAAGCATGGAATTACTAATGAAATGGCAAACATTGGAGTTGATTGCATTAAGAAAGCAGCACAAGCTGGATTTTTTAATGGGAAGACTGTTAATAGTTTCATCAAAAAGGTAATTGAAAATCCATCTGAGTACGCGAACCATGAACATTTCGGTGATTTTGCTAAATCCCTAATTATAGAAGCAGAACCAGAGTTTGTTCCTTCTTCTCCCATTGATTTCCCAATATGGGGAGAAGGTATTGATTCAAATGCAATTGAACAAATGAAAGTTGCTTGTCAAACACCAGTAGCAGTAGCTGGCGCTATTATGCCAGATTGTCATTTGGGATATGGCTTACCAGTTGGTGGAGTTCTTGCAACTGATAATAGTGTGATTCCGTATGCTGTGGGTGTAGATATTGCATGTAGAATGGCATTTACAATCTTTGATCTTCCTGTAAAATTAATAGATACCAATTTATTGAAATTACAGAAAGCAATTGAAGATGGTACTAATTTTGGTATGGGTGGAGAATATAGAAACAAGTTTTCTCATAGAGTAATGGACCAAAATTGGACTGTTTCTCCAATTACCAAACAAATGAAAGATAGAGCTTGGGCACAGTTAGGTACTAGTGGAACTGGTAATCATTTTGTTGAGTTTGGAATTGCTACTCTAACCAAACCGGAACTAGGATTGGAACCTGGAGAATATCTGGCTCTTATGAGTCATAGCGGTAGTCGCGGCACTGGTGCGCAAGTTTGTAAACATTATTCTGAAGTAGCTGTTCAAAGTATTCCAAAGAAATATAGAGAGTATTTTAAGTATCTAGCTTGGTTAGATTTAGACACTGAAGCTGGTCAAGAATATTGGAATGCTATGAATTTGATGGGAGATTATGCAAGTGCTAATCATGAATGTATTCACAATAGTATTACTGATTCAATTGGAGCTGATGTTTTAGCTAAGATTGAGAATCATCATAATTTCGCTTGGAAAGAAATTCATGGTGGTAAGGAAGTTATAGTCCATAGAAAGGGAGCTACCCCGGCTGGGAAGGGTGTTTTAGGAGTTATCCCAGGCTCTATGGCAGACCCTGCATATATAGTTAGGGGGAAAGGCTCAGTTTCTAGTTTAGAGTCTGCCTCGCACGGCGCAGGACGTAGAATGTCCCGTCGTCAAGGAGTTAAAGAAATGAAATGGGAATACTGGAGAGGCGTTTTAGCAGAAAGAGGAGTAAAACTCATTTCTGGTGGATTAGATGAAGTTCCTGGTGTTTACAAAGATATTAGGAAGGTGATGTCTGAACAGTCTGATTTAGTGGATATTGTAGCGGAGTTTCAACCAAGAATTGTAAAAATGGCTGATGATGGAAAGGCAGAAGATTGATGGAAACAAAAGACATAATAAAACTGTTGATTAACATCAGACGCAAAATAATGAAACGTATGGTTGAGGAAACAAAATACCAAAAATCTCTAGTAGAAAAATATGGTGATAATGTATACACCTCATCTTATGAAAAATCAGTTGGAGTATGGGTTGGTTGTAGTACAGCCGAGATAGAAATTTACAAGTTAATTCAGAAATTAAAACAGGAGAAATGAATGAGCAATAGTATGAGATGGTCCCAAGATACAATGAGTGTTCAGTTATTACTTAATGGTAAATATAGAGCCATTAACAAACAGCAAAAACCTGTTTTGTTTGATAGTCTCAGATTGGCTATTCATTATGCACAGGGTAAGAATATACCGGAAGAGAAGGCTGCAGAATAAATGATAATAATTTGGATTGTTGCTGGAATTTTATCAGCAATAGGACTCTTTGTGTATATACAAAGTGGAATTCCACATTGCCCTGAATGTAAAAGTCAATGGAATGTAATACCTAACATTTGGCGTTTGGAAGAACCTGATTATGTTTGTACAAATTGTGATATTTGGTTTGATAATTCAGAAAACTAATTATTGAAACCAACGTCTAGTTAATAGGCAGGGGAATAACCGGGGAGAAAGCGGTGAGTACTGGTCGCGAATGGAAAACCGTAAGTATTTTGCTCGCTGGTGCTTGCATCCCTAAACATGGGATACCGGAGGTATATCTTTAAGGGTCTACAGCGATCGAGTAGGAAACCCTTAACAGAAACTGGGTTCAATTCCCTCCCCTGCCACTTTTATTTTGGGAAAATTAATATGGGTGAACATTACGAAAATTGGTTGAATAAAAGATGCGCAGAATTAGAACAAGAGTGTAGCAAATTGCGGAATGCAATCATCACACACAGATCACAAAAAGCAGATGATAGATGTATTGAAGATGATGATAAATTGTATGAAGCTTTAGGTGATGGAATCAAATGTGATCGTAGAGTTGGTAGTAAAAAAGAAATGCTTCATAACTGTGATCGTTTCATTGAAAATAGATGTGAAGAAGGAGGTTGGCCAACATATGCAGAGTTAGAAGAAAAGATAAAACTTTGTCAAGTAGTTATTAACTATTTGTATTATCATTCAGATTATGAACTTGTTCACGAAAGTGGATGTAAAGAAATAAACGGAATGGAATGTAAATGTTATTGGGGAGAGAAAATAAATAAGTGTTTGGAAGGGTGTACGGAGGTGTGGTTTTCGTGATCAGACAAATACTAATAATAACAAATTTTTGGATAGATTAAATGTTTAGAAAGGAGGTGCATCGATGTCTGAAAAAAGTAATATTCAGTGGACCGATGCTACTTTTTAATCCGTGGTCTGGCTGCAGTAAAGTAGCTCCTGGATGTAAGTTTTGTTATGCAGAACAAAACATGTCTGTAAAACTCCAGGGAGTTAAATGGGGTCCAAATGGAACTAGAAAGCGCAGTTCAGATAGCTATTGGAATCAACCCATAAAATGGGATAAGAAAGCAAAAGCCGATGGCAAACGCACAAGAGTATTTTGTGCGTCTTTGGCAGATGTATTTGAGGAATGGTCTGGTCACATAATAGACCATAAAGGGAAATTGTTGTGGAGAGATAAAAATGGAAGATATGCAGATGCTGAAAGAAGTGGATTTCACCCTTATGAAGTTGCCACGATGAGTCATTTGAGAACTGATCTATTTAATCTAATTGATAAAACTCCTAATCTTGATTGGTTATTGTTGACCAAACGTCCACAGAATATCCGAAAAATGTGGCCAAGTCATGGAATAGGAGATTTTCACGACAAGGATGAAATTTGTACTGTTAGTTACTACAGAGATAATTGTTGGGTAGGATGTTCTGTTTCTGAACAGGAAACATTTGATGACAATGTTGATGCATTATTGAGTTGTGATGATTTAGGATCTGTGTTATTTTTAAGTTACGAACCATGTTTAGGCGAATGTGATCTTACTCCATTCTTAGAAGTAGAAACGCAAGCCACCAAGTGGGTAATTGTAGGCGCAGAGTCCCCACAAGGTGGCAACGAAGCTAGAATGTGTAAAATGAAATGGGTTAGGGATTCTATTAAACAATGTAAGGAATTTGGAGTTCCTTGTTTTGTTAAACAACTGGGACCAAAACCAATTGATGAGAATGAGTGTTTTGTTATAATGGGAGATTCTCATGGTGGTGATATGGATTTGTGGCCAGAAGATATTAGAGTAAGGGAGTTCCCAGAATGAAATATTTTACAAGAGATTTGTTAGATAGATTTAATTCTGATAATTACGATATAGTAGAAAAAGCCCAATATGAATGGGAACAAGCAATTATTGATTATCAGAAGTATTTAGATTCAATTTGGAATGATTTACCACCATCAATAAGAATGTTTTGTAAGAATTATTGTTTTCATGATGCTAAAATTCTCAATCGCACTTACCTAGAGAATACTGGTTTATATCAATTGAAGATTGAACCAGAACATGTTAGTGAAAAAGAGAAGATTTTAGAATTTGAAATCAAAACACAAAATCCTTTAGTTATAGAAAATCCATCCAAACCCAATTCATATTGGTTATATGAAGAGTTTGAAATGATTGAAAAAGACAAGTTCAAACTTTCTATATTACTTGATGACGAAACTGAATTAGAAATTCCATTTGTTGGTGATATTAAGGCGTATGAACTTCTTGGAGAATAATGGTGGATAAACCGATTAAATGTTCTGCTGGAACAGAAGTTGAAGTTTTTGATATCAAAATGAAGTTTCTAGGATATGGAATTCTTTTGTTTGATTATGATTCAGAAGATGAAGATACACCTATGCCTGAAATAAAATTAGAAAATGGAGAAATATTACTTGGTTGTGAGTGTTGGTGGATACCAAGTGAAGAAGCTGAAAAAATTAAGAAAAAAGTTTTAGGTGCTTACAAAGATAATTAGATAAATTAAAGGAGCAGTGATATGGCAGATAGAACAAGTGCAGCAATATTTGGTGATATTTTTAATATGTTAGCATCTGATGAGCCAATAGATAAAAAGCAAATGGCTCTTAAAGTTTGGGAAATGAGCGGTGAATATGATTTCACTCCATATCAAATGTATTGTGACGATGCTCTTATTGAGTTAGGATTAGCGCGTAAGGGAGTAGATCCTGAATGTCCAGAAGATGGTTTTGCCATACAATATGGGCCCAAAAATGATTAAAAAAGTAATTTCGGGTGGTCAGATTGGTGCTGATGCTGCCGGTGTGATAACGGCTGCTAAGTTTGGTATCCCCACAGGAGGTTGTATGCCGAAAGGATACAAAACTATTGATGGAACCAATCCTAAATTTGCTAAGTTATATGGACTCAGAGAATCTTTGAGTCCTAGTTATGCTGTAAGAACTGAAGCAAATGTAATGGAAGCTGATGGTACTATTCGATTTGCTATCAGTTTCAAGTCCCCAGGTGAAAAGTGCACATTAAAAGCAATTAAGAAACACGACAAACTATATATAGATGTTGATATTCTTAATCCAATATCACATGAAGAAGTAGTGGATTGGATACATGAACATAATATTGAAGTTCTAAACGTTGCTGGAAATGGTAATAGAAATATTGAACAATTTGTCATTGATTACCTGTCAATAGTGTTTGATTTATTACAACAGGAGAAAATCAGATGAAATATACAAAAGAAAAACCAACTCAAGATGGGCACTACTGGTTAAAAGAAAAGAACAAAAATTCTTATGATGAGAATGTTGTTTTGGTAAAGTTAAACTATTTTGGCAAAGATGTTTTCTTCATGGCTGGATGGGAACATGAAGAAGAAATTGATGATTTGGTAGATGCTGAGTGGTCTGATACACCTATACCTAAGCCGGAGTAGTGTTATGTACGTATACTGTGATATTTGTGGTTACGATAGTGGTGACGAAGCTACTGCTGAATTGCTAGCTGCAAAAGTAATTGAAGATGGTGGCCAAATGGAAAAATCCGAAGACGACTATTGGGACATTACTTGTCCAGAAGGGCATACAGATGGAATCCACATGGACTAGACCAAGTGATGAAGAGATTAGAAAGCATGAACAAGCTCAAGTTGAATATTATAAGAAAATGGAAGATGAAAGAGTAAGTAAGTTTTCAGAAGAAGAAAGGAAGAAGTATGAAGAGTGTAAAAAGCAAACGGAAAAACAAGCTTTGGTTTTAGCAGAAAAACTAGAGCGATCTTTATGGAATTTGCAAAGATTTGTTCGATCATTGAAGGGTGAAATAGTAGATTTAACTGGGTTTGGAATGGAAAGGATATTTTTAGATAGCCTAGAACGAGCTCTTGATATTCATATACTAAGCCATCATTGTTATGATTATTTTTTAGACATTGAAAAGAAATATAAAACACTAACTGTAACTAATGAATCCACTAATAGTTAGGAAACTTTTCAGTCTGGGCAACGTCTAATAATTAACGGGAAGGGTTTATATTAATGTATTTACAGGAGTTCTCCAATGGCAATCACTTATTCCAGAAACTACGAACTCAATATTACAGAACATGCTAGAGAACGGTGGCAGGAAAGAATTGTAGACCCTAAACGATATTCTCATCTCTCTAATTGTCATATCTCTAGTTGCGAGACTTGTGTCAGTCTAGCTCATAATATTCGCAACATCCTTACAAATACCCGTCGTCAAATTGACGGTCGTATTGCAGCAGCTTATAAAGCTGCTAAAGAAGCCAATAATAAAGTTACCGATGTTAATTTTCTGAAAGCTATGGAGCAACAACATGGAGATTTAACACCTTACAATTTTTATCTTAGTTTAAGTGGAGATGCTGTTTTTATGACTAAGATGGAAGGTGATAGGAATGTGTTGGTTACGATTATGAGTAGAGATATGATTGAAGGTACAACTCTTAGGTCTTTGACTCGGTTTAAAAATGAATCTTTATTAGTTTATAACAGGAGATAATTATGCATCCAAATCCCGAAGCTCAACGAAAGATCCGTTCTGCTTTAGCAGATATTATTGTTAGATTTGGTGGTGAAATAGAATATTCACATATTTCGTTAGAACCACATATTATGGATTACAAACCTAAAAAGAATGAACTAAACGAATTTATCATGTTTGATATGTTAGACCAATTAAAAGAATGGTTAAAGTAAAACTAATCACTGTTAACAACGTCTAGATTATATGAGAGAATACATTTGGCAAAATCTCCCAGAATGGGATGGAGACAAAATAATGTCTCTTGAAGACATTAGATTACTTGTAATTCAATTACAAGCTAAATATGGTAAACGTGCATTAATTGAATTTGATGCAGGATATAATAATGTGATAACACATATATCCCCTACTAAGAAACACAAGAAAGATAAACCTAAATGAAATGGTATTTAGATTGTTACTGTCATCCATCAATAGGTTATGATATCCCGGTCAACTCTTATTATCATGATGACTTAAGTTTATTGGTAATCGCTGCTCAAAAACTATTAGAAACTAATATATCTGGAATTCAAGAAGTTAGAATATCTAATACAACAAGAGGGTTATCACCAATTTTATTGGATTTAAAAAGGTGGAATTCTTCATCTTTTTAGAGATGATGTTTATCAGAGATACATGGACATTGGATGAGACAAGCGGTGGAGTTTAATCAATTGAGGAATCATTAATGGCAAGTGTAACATTAAATGGTGGGCCTTATGATGGAAAAATAGTTGAGCAGTGCACTTCTGGTGAAGAACCAGATGGGGGTCCAGTATTATATTGTGGAATGATGGGTGATGGTTTCATTCGTATCTATCGAAAACAGTCTCCTGGGCAGTATATTTATGAAAAAACTGTACCAGCAAATGAGTTAAAAGATGAGTCATGAAATATTTCACGACACAATGTTAGCATCTCGCGCATTAGAAAGTAATGTACAATGTGAACTCATTCATTTTAATAAAGAACTGTATAACAAATTATTTGAAGAAATAATTGGTAAATATAACGAAGGGCTAGAACAAATGGCTGTTGCCGCAACTGCTGCTACTCTTAGAGAAGATAAACTCGCTTTTTGGTTTGAGAAAAACTACAATGTATTATTTGTAGGAAAACATGGTGTAGGTAAGACTTCTATGGTACAATCTTGTTTTGAGAAAGCAGGATTAATCCTTAACGAAACCTACTTATATTTTAGTGCAGCAACGTTAGACCCTTGGGTAGACTTCGTAGGAGTGCCTAAAGAGGTTAAGGGGGAAGATGGGACTTCTTATTTGGAGTTGGTTCGACCAAAAGTGTTTACAGGAGATAAAATCCAAGCTATATTCATGGACGAATACAATAGATCAACTAGTAAAATTCGCAACGCAATTATGGAATTGATTCAATTCAAAAGTATCAACGGCAAAAAATTTCCAAATCTCAAAGTTGTATGGGCTGCTATTAATCCAGAAGAAGATGATGGTGGTTATGATGTGGAAAAAATTGATCCAGCTCAAGAGGATCGTTTTCATGTTAAAGTAGAAGTGCCTTATCGTCCTAGCCAAGATTGGTTTACTAAAAAGTATGGTCTCAGCATAGCTAAAGCTGCTTGTGGGTGGTGGAGAGCTTTGGATGCTGATAAACAAGCTTTAGTTTCTCCTAGAAGATTAGATTATGCGCTTCAAATGTATAGAGATGGTGGAGATATAAAAGACATTTTGCCTTTATGTGTCAATCCCTCAGCTTTGAGAAAAGCCATTGATAATGAACCTATTGAAGACACTCTCAAGAGATATATGAGAGAGAATAATACTAACTCAGCTGAAGTATTTCTTGAAGATGAAAATAACTACTCTGATGCAATGTCTCACATTTTAAGAGATGTGGATATGATGAATTTCTTTTTGCCATTAACTGGAAAAGAACATTTAATTGCTTTAATGGCAAACAACAAACGTGTTTTGAAACTTGTTTGTGATCAGATTAATGAACACAAACGATTTGATCAAGTAATTGATCATATCCAAACTGCTGGAACTAATAGAGATTTACAACAAGCTATTCGTCAAGAATTAGCTAATAAACCAAAAGTAAAAATTAAAAAGGTAGATGCAACTGATGCTCCTGATACTGATCCTGTAGATCTTTCTGATTTGAAAGATCTTTTGAAAGCTACTAAAGAAACAAAGTTAGGTAAAGACGGTAAAGGTGGTGTTAAAGTAATATGAAGTATATTCCCAGAGATGAATGGTTAGATATTTGCTTGCAACTTGAAGATTTTCATAGTGTTTTTTACAAGTTATGGGAGATGGGGAAGCCTGTATTTACTGAAGAAATTGATACAGCAGCAGTAACCTTTGATAAAGGTGGTGATTTTGTTCAGTTTTTGTTCAATCCTAAGTTTTGGGACAAATGTAATGCATATGAGAGATTGTTTGTGATTTGTCATGAAGCATTACATGTGATTTTTAATCATGGAATACGAACTAAAACTGCATTAGATAAACAAGCGTGTAATGTTGCTTTAGATATTGTAGTAAATCACACATTAGTACGATCGTTTAAGTTTGATAGAACTAAGATTAAGGGATGGAAAAAACTTTGTTGGGTGGATACAGTTTTCAAAGGTCCGAAAGGCAAGCCTAGATTAGATAAAGTTGGTAGACCTATTCCAGATAATGAATGTTTTGAGTATTATATTAGTTTGTTTGATAGGCTAGAAATAGATGTAGCAACTGTTTGTGCAGGTTCTGGTAGCAAGGGAATGGGCGGTTTAGGATTACCTGGAGAGGGTGATGGAGAAGGAGTTGCACCGCTAGACGATCATAGTAAAATGGGAGATTTTGCAGACATTATAGGAAAGTTAGACAAAGGTTTATCTGATGAAGAAAAAGCTGGAATTGAAAACACAGTAAAGAGGCATTTCCAAAAAGAAGAAGGAGGAATGCCAGGAGGTAAATTAGCTGGCAAGGGTGCGGGAAACCTTTGGCATTTTGCTGCTAAAAAAGATATTAGAAAGAAAAAGAAATGGGAAACTGTTATCAAGAAATGGTCCCAGAAGTTCATTAAAAGGCATGATAAAGATCATGAACAATGGGCTAGATTAAATAGAAGGTTCCAGTTTCTACCAAGTAAACTATTTCTTCCTTCTGATATGGAAATTGATACTAGGGAGAAGGAAAAGAATAGAATTAAAGTATTCTTCTTTTTAGACACTAGCGGCAGTTGTTACCATTTGAAAGACAGATTCTTTCAAGCAGCTGAAACGTTACCTAAAGAAAGATTTGATATTAGACTATTTTGTTTTGATGACGCAGTATTTGAAACTACTTTAGCATCTAGAAAAATGAAAGGTGGTGGAGGAACTTCTTTTGCTCTTATTGAAAGACATATTCAACAAGATAAAAAGAAAGAAAATACTGAATACCCCAAGGCTGTGTTTATTATTACTGATGGGTATGGAGACGAAGTAAAACCAGAAATACCTAAGAATTGGTATTGGTTTTTGTCAACAGTGCCAGTAAATGTGCATTCAAGTGAAAAAAGCACTGCTTGGGTCGAAAGTCATTATATTTCACAATTAGCTCCAAAGGAATGTAACTTTTACAATCTTAACGACTATGAATGACAAAGAAACAATTAAAAATGAAATATTAGAATTACTTAAAATTAATTCAAGACAATTGTATTCCTTATCTTGGATTCAATATTCATTATGTTGGAGTTACAGTAAAGAACTAGAACGTGATGATCTTGAAACTTTTTTAAATGAATTGGTGTCAGAAGGAAAAGTTAATTACAATCTGTATAATGAATACCAGTTTAACGTTCACTATCAAGGAGAAGAAATGTCTGCTAAATTCAAAAACAAGTTTGTTATCAAACAACAAAAAGATCCTAATGTTAAAGAAGTTCATCTTTCAATAGATGAAGGTAACGGTGCAGTGTTTTTGGTGGTTGATGGAATTCATGTTGCGTATATAACAGCAGAAGGTAAATTGGGGAGATATGATACTCCCAGACTTCCTGAAGGTTTGTGTCCAGATGCAAATAATTCTAATTACATAGCTTTTGATAATGAAAGAAGTTAATTATGAATAAACAAATGGCAGTAACTTTGGCTAAGGATGTTTTGCTTCATCTCGATAAGTACAGAACAGTTGGTTTTAGTGGTTATTGCAGCGGGGATATTCCTGATGATCTAAATAGTAAGTTGAATTGGAATGCACAAAGATTTATTGCTAAAATAGAGAAAAATTGTGGTGTTTGCGCATTAGGAAGTATGTTTCTTAGCTACATTAGAAAATTGGATGATGTGAAAGTTAAAGATTTAACATTACAATATAACCATCACTCCAAACCTATATTTCGTGTTGAAAGAAAGGGAGTGTTAGATTTCAAATTAAGGGAAATTTTCTCTGAAAAACAATTATTAATGATTGAAAGCGCTTTTGAGCGTAGATCAATGTGTAGTAATGCGCCAGATAACTATGATAATAGTGATTGGAGTAAAGGTTTTGGATATGATCGCGTTCCAAATTATATTGCTGAAGCAATAAATTTTGGCAGGGAGTTTGTAGAGGCAAAAGATAGACTTCAAGCTATTATGCAAAATATTATTGCAAATAATGGGGAATTTGTTCCTACAAATAAATCTGAAAATCAAACTAATTCAATTAAAACTTAAAACTTTTCAGTCGGTTCAACGTCTAGTTTTTAGGTTAAGGGAACTCTTAGTTTAAGGGAGATTGATTATGAAATGGGTGAAGCATCCGGTAGTTGAGCAGAACCTGCGTTTGCTTGGTATCAAGTTTGATATTGAGACCAATATTCCATTTTCCAAGATTGATTTGGAAGAAGGAAAGCGGCACCAGGTTCGTATGAAGGTGAACGAAGATGTCATGTTACGTTATGCTCTCAAAATGCAAGAGGACACAGCATGGAACATGGCCGTTCTCCAGAAGGAGAAGCACTCCTACTGGCCATGGAGCGGTAATCAGCGTCTTGGTGCATTTGGGTTTGGTGATATTGGTACTCATATTGATGCTTACGTAGTGCAGATTCACGATCCTGTGATGATGGACTTGCTTCCTCGTGTTGTGAACACTTGGGAAGCTGTGGAAGGTATGTCCAAGGAAGAGGCAGCAATTAACGCTCGTTATATGCATGAAATCCATCGTATGCCTGTAGCAGAAGCTGCTAGAATTTTTGGTATTAAGGTCGATTTGGTTTACAGAAACCTTCAGGTTGAAGAATGCAAGAAGA
Organism: Candidatus Parcubacteria bacterium; assembly: GCA_003599595.1. Classification (GTDB taxonomy): domain Bacteria; phylum Patescibacteriota; class Microgenomatia; order Levybacterales; family GWA1-39-11; genus SURF-62. The sequence continues at coordinate 7,712 of QZIP01000033.1, read as the reverse complement.
AGTTGGAAAGTTCTTCTGTTACAACTGCTGGTTTGAGCAATTCTGTATTGCTTGCCCTTGGCCGAATTGAAAACTTGAATGCTATGAAGAGAGCGGCTAATGTTCTAATCAAGTACAAGGTTAAGGGTGATGAGGCTCTCCAAGTTGTCAGTGATGTGCGTCAAGGCAATACGGAAGCCCAGCAGATTGTGACTTTGGAGAAGTGGGAATCGGCCCTTGAGACTAGAAAGGCTCCTAAGAAGAAGGCTGAGGTTAAGCTTCCTCACAAGGAATTGAACCGAGACCGGCTGATGCGTTTGGTTACTTCTTTTGCTCGTTTTTGCGAGCAAAATAAGACAGTGACTCAGATGCAGTTGACCGATCCAGCCCACTTGCAGACTGTCCGTAGCCAATGGAACGTTATTGTTCCCGTAATGTCCAACATTTTGAAGGGGGACCGTTAAGATGGTTGGGAAGGCTCAAACTCCCCTAACAAGAATTTTCTTGTTTCTTTTAGATGGGGAACCTCATAATCTGGGTGAGATATATGACTGGGTAACAGAATATATTGAACCGCAAATTGCAACTCGTTGTTTTATGCGTTGTCATGCTGATGCAACAGATGTTCCATTAGAAGAAATGGTTACAGAAGGTAAAAGGGCTGTATTGAGAGCATCTGTTAAGAGAGCAGAAGTTCTAGGCTACATTAATGTAGAATGGCCTGAGAAGGAAGAACCTAGACATGAAAAATCTAGAGGTTACTACGATCTCAGAAAGTGTAATATCCAAATCACTGAGAAGGGGTATAAACACCTCTTCGAAGGTAATGGAATTTTGAAAAACGTAGTATCTGAGTTGAAAAAAGGAATTTTATCAAATAGAATTCAAATTAAAGTTGAAATTAAGGAAGACAAGGAAAAATTTAGTTTTTCAGATAATGAAAGTTTAGTAGGAGTGAGTTAATGTCAACAAGGACTTCAAAATCTGCTGAAATCAAAACGTTAATCATCCAACTTAATAAGAAAAAGACAGAACTTTCATCTAAACGTGATGAAATTAGACAAATATACGAAGAACTAGAAGATATTATCATGGATGTGGATGAGGGGATTGAAGGATTAGAAACTGGAATGCAAATGATAAAAGATGCCATAGATAAAATGAGTGAATTGATGTGAAAAAGTCTATATTTAATGAAGTATTGTCTACTGCAAGGAGAAAAATTACCAAGCACAGGGATCTCGGTCATTTTCTACATTTTAGTTTTGTTATCCAGAATAACAAAATTGTAGAATGGGGAATGAATAACAAACGGATTCCTGCAAGACATAACGGTTATCATCGCAGAGTTCAGGACCCAGGGTTTGGTCCTAAAACTCACAGCGAGGCTGATGCTTGGAAAAAAGCAAAAGGATTACTAGATAAAAAGAAGTGTTTCCAGATTGTCAACATCAGATTGAATAAATCTGGGGAACTTAGAAATAGTCGTCCTTGTGAATGTTGTTTTGAACTACTTAGAGCAATGGGTTGCTCTAAGTTTTATTACTCTTCTTCTGTAGGCTTTTTGAGTTGTTAATATGAAAAAAGACTTACCTTCCCGTTTAGAAGGAGAAACTTCTGAACAATGGATTCAAAAATGTAGAGAAATAGCAGGATTGGGGCATATTCTATTTGAACAACCAATAGTGCTTTGTGAATTATGTAATCCTGATGTTCAAGAAATTTGTGAATTAATACCTGGATATGCTTTAGTTTATGATCGAGGTATTTATTACTTAGCAGGTGAAGATCAAGGACATGGGGATGCTGTTACTTTCTTTTTTCCTGGTAAACCAACTCCTGATCCTGACCCTTTGGGAATTCTTGAAGACGAAAACGATCCAACATATATAGCTTCCACTGAATGGATTGATAGATTTGATGAATATTGGGATGATATCAAACTAAGTCCTGAAAGTGGATGGTGTTTAGTTAATGCTGCAGAAGAATATGGGTTTGGTTCAGATAACATACATAGTCTGTTATGTTTTTGGCTGGCTCACAAAGCTGGTGTAATGATTGAAGACTTTGAAAAGAAACATGGACCGTTTAAGCCCAAGGAATATTTCAATGACCAAAATTGAAGAAGCTGTTGAAGATTTTTATGGTTCGTACCACATTGATCCAATGATTGTTACAGTGGGATACAACAAAGGAGCAAAACCTTTGAAAATAATAGTATATCTCCACGATAAAAATCATAATTATAAATTTCCAAGTGTTTTTCAAGGTTTCCCTGTTGAAGTCATCTACATAGGGAGAACAGCACCGGCAACATAACAGATTGGACGTAACATGCAAATGTCATCTAATGAATTAGATAGATATATCGGCAGAAATGGACAAAAACCTACTCAAAAAGATAAGTGGAAAGCATTCTGGAGGCTTTGGAGAATTTGTAAAAGAGCTTCAGATAAATCTAACCCTTTTATGTCCATTGCTGCAGAAACATCTTTTGGTTGGTTACTTGATGATGAATGGGACTGGGTTAGACTAGCTTCTTCTCCATCAGATAGGTTATCATTACCTTTAAATAATGTTCCTATTGTTATTAGAAAACTGTGGCTAAAACATGATAAGAAAAAAAGAAAAAGAGAGCAAGAAGCTAAAATAGCTAAAAGATATGGAATTATCTTAGATTATCAAAGGGATAAACTTGTTGCTTCTGCAGTAAGAGAAAATGGAATTGAAATTACACCTGATCAAGTTTCAAAAATTAGATCACAAGTATGTGAAAAAATTAGGAATAAACTAATTGATATTGGATGGAATGAAAATGATATACCTATTTCAGATGAAGGTATTATATTATTACTAAGAAAGACTAAAGGTTTCATAGAATGAACACAGAAGAAGGGCAATGTTTTATTTGCAAACATGATAAGATTGTTAGAATATCAGAAACTCCTGATTGGCTTCCAAATTCAATTTGTTGGGAGTGTGATATTACGCAACTTAGAGATATGAAACGAGCAGCTATGGTATTTGGAGCAATGGCTGTTTGTTTATTTTTTGTATTAGTAACTAGAATGTTTTAAACTATTTTCTGCTATCAACGTCTTATTTTAGCTGAGGGTTTAAAATGGAACCAACGGTGCTTCCAGAATCTGTAAGTGATGAAAGTAAAGAAGTGAATGAAAGAATATGGGAAACCAGAGAAGATATTGGAGATAGGGGGTCAAGTTAATTATGACAGTTCAAGAAGCTATTGAGTTACTCAGCACTTTTCCTAAAGATGCTATATTAATACAAACTATGTGTAGTGATTATAGGGTTTTAGAAGAAGATGATTTTTCTTTAATGAAGAATGTTGGCTCATCAAATATAGATTCAGAATATACTAAAAAATTAGTAAATCATAATGGACATATTATGTGGGTGTCTAAATATTGGATGGAAAGGAACAAGGATTGGGAAGAATTGGAACCAATAACAGCTGTTCATATTACAGGTAATTAGAGGTTTGGTTAATGAAATTACCAGATTGGTTAGATATCGCAATTGACGCAGCTAAAAATGCAACCGACGAATTTGATGAAAACGATGCCATAGCTAAATTTCAAACAGGTTGTGATTGTCAAGGTTGCCGTTATGGAGCTGCATTAGATACTTGCGAACTTCTTCAAGTAGATTTTGATGTATATTGTGACATGTCTAGTGAAGAAGTGTACAAAAGATTATTAGAAATTAAAAACAGGAGTTAGAAATGGCTTATTGTAATGAAGATGACAGAGTTCCCTATACTTTGGAAGATATAACCAGATTTATGGTTGAAAATATTTTAAATCAAGGAGGAGAAGTTGAAGATTGGGTTAATTCAGAGTTTGAAAGATTCAAAAACAACGGTCGAAAGCTTCCTTCTCATATTAAGAAAAATACACTTAGACAAAATTGGTTCCCAGCATATAAAGGAAGAGGACGTAAGGGAATACAACCATTTGAAGGAAGAGTAATTCGATCATCTAGAACTTTCAGTTAATTTGCAATAGGGAATTCCATAATGAATGATGTTCCTGCTTATGTTAATCTTTGGGAACTGATCACTACTGTTTCATCTAAAAACAAAGATCTTCCCAACCAAGAGAAATGTGAGAAGATAAGAGAGAGGGCTGGACTTCGTCGCAGTTTTGGTAGTGAATTATCATTAGAAATCAATGATTTTGGTGTTTGGACAATTAAAGTATTTCATCATCAAGTCAATGATGAAATCACATTATCTGTTAACCCAGATGGTCGTGTTTCAGTTACCAGGTTAAAACACGAAGATGGAATAACTGAGAGAAGAACTCTCTCATTTTAATTATGTTTCTAAGTTCATCAAAAATACAATTTCCAGAGCATCTGGAATATTTGAATGTAGGAGCAGTTGGTGAAACAACCCAAGAAGAATGGGCTGATAAAGTAATTGCCTGGGCAGAAAAAGAATGTGGAGCAGAAATATTTTGGGAAGAAACTCCTGAAAGAGAAAAATTAATGCCAAGTGGGAAAATTAAAAAGTTTCCCACTTGGACTTCTTGGGGTTTGATCTGGAACCATGGCATTATTGGCGATCTAATGCCCAAAAAGGAACAAGAATCAGCTGCCAGAATGATGGCAGCTATGTTTATGTACTTATGGTTAAAGAAAGTTCCAGTAGAACTCTGTCTTGATTTGAGTTCTTCGTTTGGTTGGAAACATTATAAAAAAGAATGGCTTAATGATGGAAAATGACAACTTATCTGATGATATTAAAAGACTGTTAGAAGCAGGAAAACTTGCAAGGGAAAGACCTTATTTTTGGGGTGATGTTGGAGGAAGGGATGAGAAAGGAAATCCTTTATTTGGAATTTGTTATGGAAATTCCAACGATTTAAGTGATACGTTTGATTTAATTGAATATGCTGAAAAAGAAGACTTTATTTATCTGATTGAAGCAGCAAATATTGCTGAGAAATTAGCATTAGCTTACCAAGAACTGTTAAACAAAGAGATTAACACAAAATGAAAATTACAAAAGAACTATTAGACAAAGAATGGTTAGAGTCTCAACTAGAACTAGAGAATCAGAAGAAATTTGAAGAAGAAGATAGAAAAAGAAAAGAACGTGAGTTTGAATTATTCATTTCAAACAAAGTTGATAGGATGTTAGACAATGAATTAGGACAAGCTATTAGAACACTTAATAAACAAGGCTATCGGAAGGCTGTGTTTGGTAAAACAGGTACTTATAAAGAATGTGATAGTTTATCTGGGCCTACTCCATTTGGAAATGGAACGTATTTTAGTGGGCCAATCTTAGGATTTGATCCAGATCCAGAAAAAGGATATACCAAAATACTTCTCTTACACATTAAAAATGCTGGATTAAATGCCACGATTGAAAAAAGTATTAATGGTCAAATGCATTATTTAATTATTGATTGGAGTTAATAGCAGATGGAAAAGCATTGGAGGCAAGTTTTCTTATCCATGATGGATGGTATTTTAAACCATTGGAAGGAAACTCAAGAAGATGTAGCTGTTGATATTTTGAATGCTTTTGATCTACAAAATCAATGTGAAATGGATGATATAGACCACGACCATTATATGGAAACTCAAGGCGCATAAATTGTAATAGATAAAACTTTTTAATACTCTCAACGTCTTACAATTATGAGACCTATTTTACCGGAAGAACTGAAATGGTACGATCCTTTTGATAAAAATCAAAGGGAAAAGATTTTAGAACATTTCAAAGTAAAAGTGGATATTCGTGGAAACCCAAATGCCCCACTTAAATGTATGCAACCAAAATGGGGTTATGTTTGGAAGTATGGTGGTGTTAGTTTAGTCTCAGCTAAATCTTGGAATGAAGATTTTGCTAGAACTGTTGTTGGATTAGCTGTTTATCTCTATGTAGTTGGTGTTCATCCTGGTTTAGATGATCGCTTAGCAATTGCCTATATTAGACAAGGGTATGAGAATTTAAACTTAAAAATCAAGGAGTAATTTTATGGGTCACTTATTTAACAAGGGTTTTACAGTTCGGGAGCCTGCCTGGCACGCTTCAGAAACCGGATGCGTAACTTTAGACGACTATCCGGGAATGGAACAGGCAATTAAAATTGCTGGACATGATCATGATATTCTAACAACTAGAGTTGCTTTAGAAATTGATGGACAATGGGTCCCAACAGAGGGCTGGAAGGGATTATATCGTAGCGATAACAAAAAAGTTGTCAATATCCCAAACAGCACTTATGAAGTAATTCAAAATCAAATTCCATGGTCGTTAATTGATCAATTGTTCCAAAATGGTGCTAAATGGGATACTGCTGGTATTCTAAAAGGTCATTACAACGAAAAGAATAAGGAACAGAAGGGTCAAACTTACTGGTGTATGGCTCTTTTAGATGAGCCTAAAGCTGTAAATGGAGATGATTCATTAATCTATCCTTATATTGCAGCTACTTGGAACCATTGTGGATTGTCGCTCAGATTCCGTGCTATCAATACTAGAATAGTATGTGCTAACACTCACCATGCAGCAATGTATGGTGCTGATGGTGCTGATCTGGAAGTAAGTATTCGTCATTTCGGAAAAATGGAAGAACGAATGGAAAAAGCTAAGATGGCAATCAGCTTAGCTCGTAAGTCCCATAATGTATTTATGGAATTAGCGAACGAATTAGCTTCAATGTATGTAACTGATGCTGGAATCGAAACTTTCATTGAAACAATTGTTCCTATGCCTGAAGCTGATATTATTTCTGAACGTGTTCAGTATAACATCGAATGTTCCCGTAGACAGGTTTTAGGTTTGTTTAACGGAAAGACTATTAATCCAGCAATTCGTAACACTGCTTACGGATTGGTAGAGGTTGGTGTCGAATATTTTGACCACATTCGTCGTTCAATGAACAAAGATACTTACTTCACTCGTAACGTATTAACTGTTGGTGCTCAAAAAGCTAAATTGATTGATACTGCTAGGGAAATTGCTAATTCATTATCAGTATAAGGAGGTGGGTGTATGCACGATTTACATGTCAAGGTTGGCAAGTATTTGATGAACAAGCACTGCTGGGAGCGGAAACAGCATAAGCCATCGGAATCTAAAAGCTGCCCCTATTGCCGATTGTGTCGCCATGGATGCACGGAGTACATGCATTGCGACAAATGCAATGCAGACGACTCTTGGATGAAGCAACCAATCAGTGATGCTGAGTTGCATAGGGTGTTGGACTACCTTGGTAGCCATTCTGGAGATACCAGATGCTATAGGTTCCCAAAAGGGAAAAGGAACTACAGAAGTATTCACATACTGCCTATGGCTGTTGCTAAGCTGCGATCTTTGCTGGAAAAATCATAAACTGTGGGCCTAAAACCATAAGCTTTGTGAAAGGAAATAAGTGGTATAATGGGATTATTTGTTTGCGACCTTTGTGGGTTTCAAGGAGGATTAGGATGTTCTCATGAATGTAAAAAAGAGGACATTCGTAAACATGCCAAATATTTGGATTTAGAGAAAAGAACAGCAGAAGATCATTTAGAAAAAATGAAAAATGCTGTTTTGATGATTCTTAAAAATCTTCCTTCATTAGAAGGAAATAAAATTGAAGTCAGTGGTGATTGGTTGCGTAAGTTGTGGAACGCAACTGAAAATCAGTGGTATGAAGCCAAAACAGCTGATGATTTTATAACTTGTTGGATGGTAACCCATCGAATTCTTT